>CAYZFG010000137.1:0-1718 GCA_964477665.1 uncultured Staphylococcus sp. | reverse complement strand
ATTACATTTTCTGGATTATCTTTATCCGCAGAATAGAATGCCACACCTTCAGCAACCCAACCATAAGTTGGAAGGGTATCAAACTCGTTTTTATCGGTTGTGTAGTGGTGATCACTTGTATTGGGGTTCAATAAACGATAAACAGGGTAGTCAGAAACAGAAGGAGCAGTCCAACCTTCGCCTTCATCTTTCCAAGTGTCGCTAGTGAGTAAGTTGTCACGTTCGTTTTTATCGGTTGTGAATAAATGTTCACCAGTTAAACGGTTGTAAAGACGATACATAGTAGTAGGAGTACCTACAACAGGATCCATTGGTTCTGGTTCTGTCGGTTTAGTAGGCTTTTTGTGTCCCCCACTTCCACTAGCCGTAGAGCTAGGAGCTTCTGGAGCAGGCTCGTTGCTAATGGCAAATGTTGTAGAAATTTCTCCGATATAAGGAACACTATTATTAGGATGAGCTTTGATAATTACCGTTCCCGTTCCTCCTAGATCAGTATTATCTTTATAACTAATGTCATAACATTCTGATGGAAGAGGAAGACCATTTATTGTTACCGAAGAGATTTTTGGTTCACATAAACCATTTTTGAGAGTATACGGACCCTCTTCTGTAAAGTTAATTTTTACTCCATCTACTTTAGATAAATCTTTTAAGTTTTTTTCCTCTTTACTTGGGATAAGAGTATTTCCTGTATCAGTAACGTTCGGCGAAGTAGCTTTATCGGCTGTTGCTACAGCTGCTAATGTACCTTCTAAGGTAGAATCGGTGACAGTAATACTAATGGGTTGAGCGGTATTACTCTCTTGAATATTTTGAGGATCTACACTAGCTAAAGCAACATTTCCCTTAATATTTGTTTCATCAAGAGTTACATTAATAGGTTTATTTGTCGTGTGTTGAGCCACAACTATTCCAGCATTTTCGGTTGTACTACCATTTCCATTAGGAACTGCTGTAAAGGCCCCAGAACCACCTTCAACGTTGCCGCCCGTAATGTTTAAATTTCCAGCTCGTACTTCAATACCTACCGATCCACCTTTAATATTTGTATCGTCTCCTGTAATAGTAATTGTTGATCCTCCAGCTTGATAAATTCCGGCTGATGTCGCATCAATATTTACATCAGTTAAGGCGATAGTAGGCCAATCGGCTTCAGCTTTTGTGGCCATCTTACCGTTTACATAAATGCCCCCCGAAGTTTCGATTTTAGTTCCATTTAAAGTGATATCAGCTTTTAGGGCATTATCATCAATAAGCAATCCATAAAAATAGTATTCCGAGGACTTTGCTACTGTTGGATCAGATTGTGTAAGAGTAATACCTTCTCCAATAGTTAATTTGTTATTCGCTGCTGAAAGTGTAATAACGGAGCCAGCATCTTTACCTTCGGCCACAGCTGTAGCGATATTTTTAATTGTGCCCTCTCCTGTAATTTCTACAGTAGCTTTTGCACCGAGAATAAGAGCCTCAGGGTTTGAGGAAGAGAGCATAGCATTGTTTTCAAATTTAATCTCTACGTTTCCGTAGATGCCAATAGGTGTAGTAAATGAAGTATCTTTATCGATAGTCCAGACAACCTTATCTGCTGAATCTTTGTTATCATAATTGACTACGGTCCAACCGGAAAATTTTGTTTCATCTACAGTGGCTTCAGCTTCTCCTTCTGCAAATACAGTTACAGGAGTAGCCACAGAAAGATAAGTTAAATTAGTTGGCAA
>CAYZFG010000136.1:0-1884 GCA_964477665.1 uncultured Staphylococcus sp. | reverse complement strand
ATCGCCATCTTCGTAGAAGCAGCTACCGACAATAACACCCGCACCGTGGCCAACGTGCGCTCTTATTTTAACAAGCACGGCGGTTCGCTCGGCACTCAAGGCTCGCTCACTTTCCTCTTTGAACACAAGTCAGTATTTAAGATCAAGCCCAAAGACGGTGTGAGCCTCGACGACCTCGAACTTGAGCTCATCGACTACGGCGTAGACGATCTGGGTCACGACGAGGATGAGGAAGGCAACGAGCAGATCGTACTCTACGGCGCTTTTGAAGAGTATGCCAACATTCAGAAATACCTCGAAGACAACGGCTTTGAAATCATCAGCTCGGAATTTGAGCGCATCCCCAACGACCTGAAGGATGTAACTCCCGAGCAGCGCGAGGCCGTCAACAAGCTCCTTGAAAAGATCGAGGAAGACGAGGACGTGCAGAATGTATTCCACAACATGAAGGAAGAGGAAGAATAATCCCTCGCCATCACAATTTTTCACCCACAGGCGGCGCGTCACCTTCCCCGGCGACGCGCCGTAATTTTCCCCGAAAAACCATGAAGAAAAGCAACCTCTACACCCGCGGCGGTGACCGCGGACTGACATCACTCGTGGGCGGCGAGCGCGTCAAGAAGAACGATCCCCGCGTGGAAGCCTACGGCACCATCGACGAGCTTAACGCCGTGACCGGCCTCCTGATGGCCGAATGTGAGCCCATCGACCCCGAGGCCGCTACGCAGCTGCGGCGCATCTCCTGCCGCCTCTTTGACCTCGGCAGCTACCTCGCATCCATCTCCACCGAAGGCGCCATGCTGCCCGCTCCCTCTGAAGAAAGCGTGGCCGAACTGGAGCGCGAAATTGACCGCGTGGATGCCTCTACGCCACCCTTCAAGACCTTCCTGCTGCCTGCCGGACATCATGCCGCAGCGCAGGCTCATGTAGCCCGCACCCTTTGCCGCCGCGCCGAGCGCAGGATGCTCGACGTGGCCGATGCCGGATTTCCCCTCGCCGACACCGCCGTGGAGTGGATCAACCGACTGAGCGATTACTTTTTTGCCCTGTCGCGTCACATCAACCATCTTAGCTCCACACCCGAAATCGAATGGAAAAGACTCGAAAATTAAAAATATTTTCACTTTTCTTACAAATTAATTTGGATTTATAAGAATTATAGTTAAATTTGCGAATAATTCTTAGATAATAAACCAATCTTTCACATTTTGCCGTACAAAAATCAAAGCAATTACATAAAACTACGCACGAAAAAGTATGAACTTCAAAATCCGCTGCCCACGACTTGCGCAGGCGCTTGAAGAAAGCCCCGGCGAAGGTCAGCAGACGTGAAACTTGATCGATCCCTTTATCTGTCACGGCTCATAAAAGCTTTGTGAAAACCTGCGAGCCGCCAAGGCCTGCCCCGGCGATAATCATCAACAGCACTCATTCTCTTATCTCCTGATTATCGCTCCGGGGGAAGCCGAAGTTTAGCGCTAATGCCGCTGCGAAGGACTGAAAGCCCACTTTTAAAATGCACCACGCATGTAAATACTTGATAATCAGAACCTGCAAGTACGCTCCATGGAGCTTCCGGCGGCCACCACGCGAATCCTTTGTAGGGACGTCGCTGTGCGACGTTTACAGGAAGCGCAACAAGCTATTATTCTATCAGGCAACAAGTTACCATCGGCTCCTCCCGGAAACGTCGCACAGCGACGTCCCTACGACTAATTACCGCAAAGAGAAAGGAACGCCATTGATATAGGCAAGCATGAATTAAGATTCTGTGCGCCCGGAGGGTTGTACTGAAGCTCAATAGTTGCGCCGCCTCCGGGTGCTTGTCCCCGGGTGACAAGTACCCGGGGTTGTGAAGATGTAGCACCGCCGGGGCAACTATCC
>CAYZFG010000135.1:0-1905 GCA_964477665.1 uncultured Staphylococcus sp. | reverse complement strand
CTCCGGCGGTCGGGGCTACGAGTAATTCGGCGACCTACGGGCGCCTTTTAGAGTCTGATATAATGTGTCGTAGTACCCATTTGTGGGTAAATTTTGCTCTTGAGCATTGCCTCTCAACGGATTCTGACATAGTGGTGATTAGCAAGGGAGGCAATGTTTACGAATGGGCCCATGACAAATCGAACCAGCAGCAGTTGCGAGAAAGAAAAAATAGGGGCTTTCGCCCCTAAGCAGAATGGAAAGGACTCGAACCTTCTATATGCGGTTGTAGAAACAATCGCCTCGCTACCAACCTGCGATCATCATTCCGTATTGCAAAGATAATACTTTTTTTGAAATGAGGGGTCTATGCCGGTTGTAGGGGTCATCGCCGTGGTCGCTGCGGCGGGGGTCAGCGACCCCCGCTCCATACACCGCTCCATAGACCTCGACGATATACAATGTGGGTGGAAAGTTGTAATTTTGGAAAATTACGATTACTTTTGTATTTCAAATTCATTGCAATGACTCCTGAAGAAAAAATCGCTATAGAGGAGCGCATCGTGGATATGCTGCGCACCGTGTATGACCCTGAGATTCCGGTAGATATCTACAACTTAGGGCTTATCTACAATATTGACCTCCATGACGATGGTGAGCTGAAGATCGACATGACGCTTACCGCGCCGTCGTGCCCTGCGGCTGATTTCCTCGTTGAGGATGCCCGCATCAAGCTCGAAAGTATCGAGGGGGTGAAGAATGTGGATATACGCATCGTATTTGAGCCTGAGTGGAACAAGGATATGATGAGCGAGGAGGCTAAGCTCGAACTCGGTTTCCTTTAACCCAAAATCTTGTTTCATGCGCGACCTGACCTATTTCATCTCTGACCTGCACTTGGGTGCCTCGTATATCGAGTCGCCCCGGGAGCATGAGCGGAGGGTGGTGGATTTCCTGCGGAAGATACAGCCGCGTGCGCGCAGGCTCGTGCTGCTCGGCGACGTGCTCGACTATTGGTGGGAATACTCTACGGTGGTGCCGCGCGGGTATACGCGATTTTTCGGCGCACTGGCCGCGCTGGCCGATGAGGGTGTGGAAATTCACTGGCTGAAGGGTAATCATGATATATGGATATTTGATTACCTCCCCCGCGAGATAGGCTTCACGCTCCACGATGGGATAATGACCGCCGAGTGGGACGGACACCGATTCCTGCTCGAACATGGCGACGGCGTTGGCCGGCTGCCGTGGTCGTTTCGCATGATGCGCCGGCTCTTCCGCAACCGCTTCGCTCAATGGCTCTACAGCTTGCTGCCGCCGCGGCTCACGATAGGTTTCGCCCACGGCTGGTCGAGTCACAGCCGCCGCAAAGGAGGGCAGATGAAAGTCCCCGCCGATGCGGCTGAAAATCCGCTCGTAGAGTGGGCCGAGGAATACAATCTCACCCACGCCGCAGAGAAGGTTGACTACTTCGTTTTCGGCCATCAGCACCTCGTGCTCGACTACCGATTGAAGGCCGGTGGAAGAGTTATTGTGCTTGGCGACTGGATCGACAAGTTTACCTACGGAGTGTGGGATGGTACCTCTTTTTCGGTGAAAAAATTCGACGAGACTGACGTTTAAACCTGTCTTTAACTTTGTTTAACAATAACCGATTGAAATTTGATATTGACCTAAATTGTTGAAAGAGGCACAATTATAAGAGTAAAATTGAAGAAAAGGGGAGAGGTGTTGAAAAAATATGTTGGATAACATATAAATTAATTTGCTGCGCCCGACAATCGGGCTTACCTTTGCATCACGAACCTAAAACAATCTTTTTTACCTTAGAAATTGTACCTATTGGAAACTCATAAAAAGGAGCTACGTGAAGTCGCTCCTTTTTATTTTGTGTCGCCCTTAAATTTTATTATCTTTGTAGATATA
>CAYZFG010000134.1:0-2064 GCA_964477665.1 uncultured Staphylococcus sp. | reverse complement strand
TTGAAGTTGCAATGTCCTTGTCATCAGCTACTGAGATAGCTGGGAAGAGGACATCCGTAGTGTCCTGTTTCTGCTCCTTGCAAGAGGAAAGCAGGAGCATCATTCCGAGTATAGAAGAGAGCGGTTTAAATATTTTCATTGGTTCAAACTAATTGAGTTTTAGTATATGATGTCATTTTTAGCTATGAAATTGCTTCATGCGTTATTTGTCGTTGTAATGACCTTTGAGAGACACCACAATGACAATAACTTTGTCGTCTTCAATTCGATAGATTATGCGTGAACCCTTATCTATTTTCCTACTCCAGAATCCGGATAAATTGCCTTTTAATTGTTCCACTTTTCCAGTTCCCGTAGTGGGATGGTGGCGAAGTTCGTCAAATAGATCAGCTATTTTTTTCAGCGTTTTCTTTTGCCCAGACTTTTTCCATTCTTGAAGATGCTGTTCTGCCTCCGGCATCAAGATAAGCTCGTAAGTCATACCCCTAACAAATTCCTGATTTCCTCCATAGAATAAGCTTTCCCTTTTCCCGCTTCCATTTCTGAGATACCTTGTTTGACGGAAGCCATATTCTCCGGATCGTTAAACCATGAATCGCCTGAAGGGGAGGGGTTCTCACTCACTTCAACCGCTATTGAATTTGCCTTTGTGATCAAAATACTCTCAATATAATTCTTGAGGCTCTTCCCCTGTGCCACCGCCATTATGGAAAGTTTTTGCAATGTGTCAACCGGAAGATCAATATTCTTCCGCTTAATATTCAGTGCTGTTGCCATAGTCTAAAATTTTATTTTTACAAAGATATAAAATATATACTATATACACAAATTTACCAGACGAATGTTTATTATTATGAGGGTATATTAAAGTTATGTCCTTGGGGTATAAGCAAGAAGGGGTTATTTGGAGGGGAGGGTGACGGTGCCGACAATGAATTTTTCGGGGAGGAAACCCCAGTAGCGAGAGTCTTGGGAGTCGATGGCATGGTCGCCCGCTGCGAAACAGTAGTCTTCGGTAAAAGTGTATTCCGTCAGCAGTTGAGGCTTCTCTTTGCTCCCTTCGCCACTAAGAAATGCCCGTGATTCATTCCAAAGGAGTTTTGCGCCTGTTTCCCATTCGATGTATTTGCGGTAGAGGAGGTAATTAGTCCGGTCGAGCTTCACTGTCATACCCTTTGCAGGCACCACGAGCGGTCCCATCTCGTCGATAGTCCAATTGAGTAGGGGGTCGTAAGGGATTGTATATACAGAACCTCCCATCCTTACCGAATCAGGCGTAGTGAGACGGATATGTTCCACATATGCCTTCACCATATCTTGCTCCGAAGAGACGCCGAGGGTGCCGTCAAATCCCCTCACCTTGTAGTGTCCCCCTCTTATCTCCAAAGTGTCGCCTGCCACTGCCACCACGCGCTTGCAGTAATAGAGGCGCATATTCATGGCTATGCTGTCCCAACTGTCGGTCCAGGGGGCATTAAACACGATGATGTCATTCCTCTCCAACTTGCCGTAGCCGGGCAACCTCCTCACCGTGAAGGGGCGACCCTCCGCAGCAGCGATGAAATTAAACACGCGCCCACCGAGTTTCAGCTTGTTTACCCTGCCGTGGTAGCCGGGAGGAATGGTGGGAGTCATCGACTGTGTAGGGGTGTGGAAAGTGTCAAACGCCACGAAGAGCACCAGATAGCGGAGCACCACGAGCACGGCAAGGGCTATGACCAGTACATAGACAATGTTAACTGTCTTTTTCAGGAACGGACGAAGTTTCATTTGTCAGGTTATTTAGCAGCTCTTTGGCTTCACGTCGGATGTCGTCGGCAGCGGGCGACTGTATTTTCACCTCCTTGGAGAGTATGATGCGTGCTTCACGCAAAGCCTTCTCTTTTTGAGGATACCGAGGGTCGGCGTAGAGCTTCATAAGCAGGTAATGGGGATAAAGACGGTTAGGACATCTGTAAGCCGCCCTCGTAAGATAATGCTCCGCACTGTCGGGGAGGTTCATCTGGGTGAAATTCTTCCCCATGATGTTGAGAGGCATAGGGTCGGAGGAGTAAGGGAGCATTT
>CAYZFG010000133.1:0-2357 GCA_964477665.1 uncultured Staphylococcus sp. | reverse complement strand
ATGGACCGCCTCGTGATGCTCATGACCGGACAACCCACCATTCAGGAAGTGCTTTTCTTCCCCCAGATGCGCCCCGAGAAGGTCACCAAGCGCGACAAGGAAGAGGCATTTACCGCCCTTGGCGTTCCCGCCGAATGGGTAGCACCGCTTTACAAGGCCGGTGTCAACACCGTAGAGCAGCTCGCCGCCGTGACTTCACCCGGCAAGCTCTTCCAGGACCTCTGCGGTATAAATAAGAAATTCAAGCTCGACCTCAAGAATCCTCAGCAGGATCAGGTGGCCGCATGGGTGGCCGAAGCCGTAAAGCTTTATCCCAAAGCTGAGTAATATAATCATAATTCTATCCGTCAACAATGAGTTTTCCCCACTCTATAGCCGTGATGGGAGGTGGCAGCTGGGCCACGGCGCTGGCCAAACTGCTTCTCAATAATTGCGAGCGCATCCACTGGTATATGCGGCGCGACGACCGCATAGAGGACTTCAAGCGCTTGGGTCACAACCCGGCGTATCTCACCGACGTGGAGTTTGACGTGTCGCGCATCGACTTCTCAAGCGACATAAATCAGGTGTGCCGCGACGCCGACATACTTCTTCTCGTCATGCCCTCGCCCTACTTCAAGAGCCACATCGAAAAAATCACCGTGGATATTTCAGGCAAGACCGTGGTCTCGGCCGTGAAAGGTATAGTGCCCGACGACAATGAAATAGTATCGGACTTCATGGTGCGCCAGTTTGGCATCGATCCTGAGCGTATGCTCGTAGTATCGGGCCCCTGCCATGCCGAGGAGGTGGCGCTCGGCCGCCCCAGCTTCCTCACCGTGGGTTGCCACAATGCGCAGAATGCCGACGATTTCTGCAAGATGATAGCCGGACGCACCGCCCGCACCATCACTTCGACCGATGTGGAAGGCATCGAGTATGCCGCCGTGCTTAAAAACGTCTACGCCATAGCCGCCGGCATAGTCCACGGCATGAAGGGCGGCGACAATTTCATGGCCATGCTCGTGAGCAACGCCATCCGCGAGATGGAGCGCTTCGTCGACACGGCTTGCCCCCGTCCCCGCTGTATATGCGACTCCGTGTATCTTGGCGACCTCCTTGTGACCGCCTACTCCCGCTTCTCGCGCAACCATAACTTCGGCTCCATCATAGGCAAAGGTTACTCCGTATCCACTGCCCGCATGGAGATGGAGCAGACGGCCGAGGGCTACTACGGTACCCGCTGCATGCACGAAATCAACAAACGCTACCGTGTGGACATGCCCATACTCGACGCCGTGTATGACATCCTCTACTGTCGCGCCAAAGCCGAGCGTGCAATCCGCGCCCTCGGTGCCACATTTATTTGATATCCAACATATAACAACCCTATACTTTAAATCTCATGAAACAGATCAGAGTAGACATCGACAACGTCAAGGCTTTCTTAGGCAACGACGCAGTCAACAATCTCGAAAATGCCGGAGCCGACGCCCTCGACAAAGTTATGAACGCTACTGCCGAAGGCAATGACTTCCTCGGCTGGGTAGAACTCCCCACCGAAACCACCGACGCTCATCTCGACGACATCATCGCTACCGCCGAGCAGCTGCGTGCCGACTGCGACACCGTAGTGGCCATAGGTATCGGCGGTTCTTACCTCGGCGCAAAGGCCGTGATCGAAGCTCTGTCGAGCAACTTCGCAAGCCTCCGTCCCGGTGTGGCCGGCGATCCTCAGGTGCTGTTTGCCGGTCAGAATATCGGCGAAGACTACCTCTGGGAGCTTCAGGACTACCTCAAAGACAAGCGTTTCGGCATCATCGTAATATCCAAGTCAGGCACCACCACTGAGCCCGCCATCGCATTCCGTCTCCTCAAGGAGCAGCTTGAGCGTCAGCTCGGCCTCGACGAAGCCCGCAAGCGCATCGTGGCTATCACCGACGAGAAGCGCGGCGCCCTCCGCTCCCTCGCTACCGAGGAAGGCTACAAGACTTTCGTAATCGCCGATAATGTAGGCGGTCGCTTCTCGGTGCTCTCACCCGTAGGTCTCCTTCCCATCGCCGTAGCCGGCTACAATGTGCGCGCGCTCATCGACGGTGCTGTGGAGATGGAAAAGGCTACCGCAACCGCATCTGAGGCCAACGAAGCTCTCAACTATGCCATCGCCCGCAACGCTCTCTACAATGCCGGCAAGAAGATCGAAATCCTCGTCAACTACAATCCCAAGCTCCACTACTTCGGCGAATGGTGGAAGCAGCTCTACGGCGAAAGCGAGGGTAAGGACCACAAGGGTATATTCCCCGCAGCTGTCGACTTCTCTACTGACCTCCACTCAATGGGCCAGTGGATTCAGGACGGCGAGCGCACCATCTTCGAGA
>CAYZFG010000132.1:0-2459 GCA_964477665.1 uncultured Staphylococcus sp. | reverse complement strand
GATTCACGATTCACGATTCATGATTCACGATTCATGATAGCAGATTTCGCTGCATCTCACTTGCGGCCGAAGTCGGCGGGGATTTCGCCCCAGGCTTCGGTGTCCCATTTAAGGATAGGGTTGGTGATGGGGTGGGTGTCCATCCACGCGATGGCGCGGGAAAGGATGGAGCGTATCTGGACGTTTTCAGCAGTGGGGGTGAGGGTGGTCTTGACCTTGTGGTTACGTAGCCACGACTGGGCGGTGCGGGAGTCGGAGTAGATGGGGATGTCGGGGCGACCTTTACGGGCGCAGAGAGCCAGGGCGTGGATGAGGGCGCAGAATTCGCCGATATTGTTGGTGCCTCCGGCGAGGGGTCCCACGTGGAAAAGCTGTTGCCCGGTGCGCACCCACACTCCGCGGTATTCCACCGGGCCGGGGTTGCGCGAGCAGGCGGCGTCGACGGCTATGGCGTCGAGCTTTATCTCGGGGATGGCAGCGTAGTTGACCACCGGGGCTGAGTGGGTGGCGATGTTGCGTATGATGTCAAGCTGCGCGGCAGGGTCGCCACGGTAGGCGGCCACAGCTTCGTCGGCGGTATTGAAGCTCTTGAATTTCGCTCCGGGGTAACCCGTGACCTGAAGCTGACACTCTTCCCAGGAGTCAAAAACTCCGGTGGCGTGACCTTCCCACACTACATAATATTTCTTTTTTACTGACATAGCTCCGTCATGACAGGGTGAGGAAGATGGATATATCCACGCCCGACATTCCGGCGGCGCGGGCCACGGCCTCGTTGACCGGTTTGCCAAGGAATGTGAGCACGCTGCGACGTATTTCAGGGCGTAGACGTATCACTGCGTTGACACCCTCGCTTGCGTCGATGCGGTCAAGGAGCGTGAGGAGCGAGTTGCTCAGGGCCATGGCGGCGGTGCGCGCTACGGCACTGCCTGCATTGACCAGACAGAGGCGACCCTGAAGGCTCGCCGAGGGGTCGCTGGCGGCTACTGCGGCGAGGTCTACGGCACGCATGGTGGGGAAGGCTTTGCCGCCGGCGAGGTCAAATACCACCACACCGCGCTTCATCAGGCGCACGAGCTCGTCAGAGGCACGAAATTCGGTGCATGTCACCACTACCACGTCGGCGCTGCGCATGGCTCCTGCGAGCACCTTGGGGTGGAGGACTGAGGTAATTACTCCGCCACCGAGCTCCATGGATGCGCGGCGAAGCGAGTATACGTCGTCGTCAAACATTCTTACCATCGCCCCAAGCCCTATTGCCGAGCGGGCGGCGGCTACTGCGGCGATACCGGAGCCGATGATGGTGACCTCACACGGCACCACGCCCGCTATGCCGCCGAGCAATATGCCCTTGCCGCGTCGGGTATCGGCAAGCAGCGACGATGCCAGCGCGATGGATGCGCGGCCGTCGATTTCGGCCAGGATGTCGGCAAACGGGGTATTGCCCTTAGCATCCGTCACTAAGTCGAGAGCCAGCGAAAGCACCTTGCGGTGAAGAAGCGCCTCGATAGCCGGAGGATTGGACGCCACGGGATGGAGAAACGTCAGCAGCATCGCCCCAGGGCGCATCATCCCCACATCCTGCCTCGACAGGCCCGAAGGGTATATCACCACCTCGGCGCCGAACGCATCGCGGCGCGTGCCTATCTCAGCTCCCGAGTCGGCATACTGAGCGTCGGTATAATTGATCGTTGCCGCCGCCCCGGCCTCCATCACTACCATAAATCCACGCTCCACGAGCATGGCTACAGCCTCAGGCGTGAGCGGAAAACGTCGCTCCGACACATCGCGGCACGCCGGCAATCCTATCTTCAACCGGCGGCGCATCGTCGCCACTTCACAAGGCTGCTCAAGCGTGACAGCCGAAAAATCCGACAGTTTCATATCTTTCGCGGTAAATTGAATTTCTCTATAAAAAGCTCCACCGTGGCTGCCACCTCTGAGGGAGTCTCCAGCCGAGAGCTGTCAAACCGATGCCGAGCCTTCTCGTAATGCACGCGGCGAAGCTCAAGATCGCGCTCCATGCGGCGGGACACCTCATCGTCAGAGAGCGAGGCAATCAGCGGTCTCTTCCCCCGCCCCTCAAGCAAGCGAGCGAGCAATCGGTCGCGCGACGCTTCGAGCCACACCGTGGTGCCACTGCCATTCATCAGCGCCATGTTGGCCTCCCGGCAAGCCGTGCCGCCGCCGCAACCCACCACCACATTCTCCAGCCCCGCCACACGCTCCAGAGCCTCAGCCTCAAGACGCCGGAAAGCCTCCTCGCCGCGGCGGGCAAAAATCTCGCCCACGCTCAAGCCCTGCTCCTTCACGATAAGATCATCCAGATCGATATAAGCCACATCAGCCACCCCCTCAAGCGCCCGCCCGAGAGTAGTCTTGCCGCTGCACATATATCCAATCAGAAAAATCGGTTTCATCCTGCAAAAATAATCAAAAAAATCAATAAAAACACCCCA
>CAYZFG010000131.1:0-2681 GCA_964477665.1 uncultured Staphylococcus sp. | reverse complement strand
CCCACGACCTTTTCGTTACGAATGAAATGCTCTACCGACTGAGCTATTGCGGCTTGGAGAAATTAACCATGTCGGCGGCGGCGCGGCGTCCGCCTAACGACGGTGCAAATATACTAATTTTTTATGGATTGACGGCTAAATGTGAATTTTATTTTTGCTTTGGCCATATTGAGGCGCGTCATTACGGGCTCGGTGACGTAGGGCGAGATCTGCGCCACGACGCGGTTGGTGGTGGGGCTGGAGTAGTAATAATAGCTGTAATAGCTTGACGATGTGGTGTTTTCGTAGAATGCTACAAGCACGGGGGTGAGCACAAATTCGCAGTCCTCATCTTTGATCTCGTCTTTGCTCAGGAGGTCGAGCACGTAGTCGCGCATCGACGAGAAGTCATACGTCCGTGTAGCGGTATTGTACGTGGCATAAAACGATGTCACATTGTCGTTGACCTGACTCTTGAGGAAGAAGTTGTCGCGCTCTGATTTCTTGACCATCAGCAGGTAAGGGGGCGGGGTGATGCCGTAGTCATTGGCTACCTGCTCGGCAGGTATCGAGAAGCTGAGTGAGTTGATCACAGCCAAGGGGCCGGCCTGTGCCTTATAGTCTTCCACGATCTTGCGGCCGGGGAAGGTAAACTCTACGTCGTAGCCCAGCGGCGCCACTACGAGCTCCTCGCCGGCGTCTACGCGCTGAGTGATGTCGCTCGACAGCGTGAGGCGGATATTATTGTTGGTGATGATTTCGGGGGTGACGCCCATGTAAGTGGCTGTGGCTCCTACGATTGTATCGGTCTCTTTGCCGGTGACTTCGGGGGGAAGCACGCGGTGGTAGTAGACGGTAATCACATTATTGTCTACGCGTGTCACGCGACCTGAGCCGAAACGTGACGTAATGTAAAGTCCGGGAAACCACTGCGCGAAGCTCGACGGGGTATTGAATGTCTCGGGGTGCTCCTTGAATTGCGTATACAGGTCGCGACCGAGCTGCACAGGCAGGTCTACGGTGATGTTTTTGAATACTTTACCGTTGGAGTCGGCTCCGGTAAGCGCTGCACCCTTGATGAGCGTGGAGAAAGTAGTGGTACCCCACACGGTTGACGGGTCATAATACCCCTGCGGGTCAAACGACGAGTAGATGGGCGAGGGCAACTGCTTCACAAGCGGGTGCACCGTGATACCCATCGGCATAGCCGAGTCGCCGGTAAAGCCGTCGGCATAGATAGCCATTATCATCTTCACGGAGTCGATGTCGTCGACGGTCACATACTTGGTGTCGATGCTGGCCGTGGGCATATACTGCGTGACCACATCTGACGATATGTCGCCAAATCCCTTGGCGCGCAGGCTGCCTAATAGCTGCATGGTGGTGCGCGACGGCACCTCGGTATAAGGCGTGGAGTGACCGGTGACCGTATATGTTGAGTCCATGATCACGTCGACATTGTCCTGCACCAGCGAGCCTCCGGCCATGGAGGTGGAGTCGTCGCAGGCGCTGAGCATGGCCACGGCAGCAGCCACGGCAAGCGCGGCCAGGCAGCGAAGCGGGGAGTGGAAGAAATGCATGGGTAGAGCGGAGAGAGTTATTCCTCGCCTATAAGCGAGCGGTAAAACTTATTGTAAGCCTCGATGCGCTCCTCCTCGCCGGGGAAGCGGAGCATGGGCTTGCCCGTAGCAGCGGCATACTCCACCAGCTCGGGGTTAACGTCAGGCGTCGACTCGATCACAGCATCGGCATACTCCACGGCGAGCTTATGGAGCGTAAGCGCATCCACCGGAGCATCGCCTATTAGAGCGAGATCCTCAGCCGTAAAGCCGGCCATGGCGAGCTTCTCGGCAAAGCGACCGTCGAGCGTGCCCTCAAAGCCGCTGTCGATAAGCGAGTAGATGATCTTCACATCCGAAAATGCCGGATCATCGCCATACTTGCGGCGCAGATACAGCGGCGCAAGAGCCGAAATCCAGCCCGAGCAATGGATGATGGCCGGCTGCCAGCGCAGCTTCTTGGCCGTCTCCACCACGCCCTGGGTGAAAAACATCATGCGCTCATCATTATCCTCAGGCGAAAGATTGATTTCCAGATCCTTCGTAGCACGCGACTGGAAATAATCATCATTGTCGATGAAATACACCTGCATGCGCGACGGCTGCAGCGTAGCCACCTTAAGTATCAAAGGATGATCAGAATCGTCGATTACAAGATTGATGCCCGAGAGGCGTATCACTTCATGAAGCTGATTGCGGCGCTCATTGATCATACCATACTTAGGCATAAACGTGCGCACCTCAAAACCCTTGCCCTGAAGCCCCGTAGGCACATTGCGTCCCAGCAGCGAGAGAGTAGATTCGGGGAGATAAGGATGAATTTCCTGTGAGATATAAAGGACTTTATTGTTGGTCATCTCGTAAAAGTATAATTTAGAACGCAAAGTTACGAAATTTTTTTGAATTTCACCCTCCGTTCCACCCCATAACGCATCCACCCTTCAAAAATATTATAAGAATTACACCATTTTTAACCCTCATAAGTCATAGTTATAAGCTATAAGTTATAAGTTATAAGTTATAAAGTGAGACATGAATGGAGCGGGGGGCGCGGTGCGACGCTGGATGTACTAATCTACAGCACCCCGATGCTGTTGAGGAATATCATCACGATGGCTACGGGGCATACCCAGCGGAGCACAA
>CAYZFG010000130.1:0-2777 GCA_964477665.1 uncultured Staphylococcus sp. | reverse complement strand
TTAGCGGGTGATGACGAGGTATTCGGCGGCGCCGCCGTAGACTACGTGGTAGCGCTGGAGGGCATAGCCGTGTTGGGCGGCGGGGCCGCTGAGGGGTACGCCGTAGTTGGAGAATACCTCATAGGTGCTTCCGCACTGCGGGCAGCGGGCGTGAACTTCGTCGGCAGGGATATAGATTCGCACCGAGGGGCGCATCTCCACGGGGCATGACAGGTCGTAGACTTGTGGGTCGCCCATGATGTCACACACCACGAGCAGGCCGCCGTAGCCGGTTTCGTCGAGGGCTGTGTAGGGGAAATTGGCCGGGATGCGCTCTGATTTAATGTAACGTTTCGACGATGTGGCGCCGGCCACGCCGTAGATGTTCCACATTCCCTCGGTGGTAAATGTAAGTCTCACCGGGGCGTAGGGGATGCGCTCGTCGTTGAGAGAGTCGCACGACGATAATGAGAAAATGGCCGTCGCGGCTACGACGGCCATCAGTATTGCGTGGAAAATTTTCATTTTAAAAGGGTGGAGAATACTTCGCCAAACTTATCGGCTGCTTCCTGGAGCTTGGGGCCGACGAATGAGCGGAGCATGGCGGGCAGCTCTATGTCGATCGAAGGGATGATGCGGGTAGATGCTTCGCCCTCGGCTGCGAGATCTACACACAGATTGAGGGGTATGGGCGACTGCTCGGCCTTGAATGATACAAATGTGGGCTTTTCAGTTTTGTCGAGCTTGAAGCTGAGGCGTCCTACGCCGGGAGCGTCAAAGGCCACGCTGTCTTTACCGAACTTGATGCCGTGGATGCGTTCGCGCTGGTCAGCGGGGAGCTCGTTGAGCATCGACTCGTAGCCTGAGAGGTCAGAGATACGACCGTAGATAAAGTCGATATCGCGGGGCAGGGTGACAGATTTTCCTGTATATTTAGCCATATCTTATCAATCGATTGCTTTAGAGGGGGTCCATTCGGCGGGGTTTTCACGCCACTTGCGCAGGGTCTCTACGTCGTGCTCGCGTATGAAGCCGGTCTCAAGAGCTGCGGTGATGAGGGCGGTATAGTTGGAGAGGGTGATGAGCTTCACACCGGCCTCCTCGAAGTTGCGGGTGGCGATGGGGAACTGGTAAGAGAAGATGGCGGCCATACCCATCACTTCGCAACCGGCATTGCGGATAGCTTCTACAGCCTTAAGCGAGCTGCCGCCGGTAGAGATGAGGTCTTCGATCACCACTACTTTCTGGCCGGGCATGAGATTGCCCTCGATGAGGTTTTCGAGGCCGTGATCCTTGGGAGTGGAGCGCACGTATACGTAGGGAGCACCGAGCGAATTGGCCACGAGGGCGCCCTGAGCTATGGCACCGGTAGCTACACCGGCTATGGCGTCAAATTCGGGGAAATTCTCAAGTATCACACGACACAGCTCTACCTTGATGAAGTTTCTTACTTCTGGGAAAGAGAGGGTCTTGCGGTTGTCAGTATAAATAGGTGAGTTCCAGCCTGAAGCCCAGGTGAATGGATTCTCGGGCTGAAGCTTTATCGCACTGATTTTAAGTAGCTTTTCTGCAAGAATGATGTCGAGCTGTTTCATGTGTGGTATGATATGAGTGGTATTAAAAATGTGAGAGTCATTGATGATTTCAAAGTGCAAAGTTACAACAACCCCGCGCTATATGCAAGAAAACTCGGAAAATTATTGCCGGCGCGGGCAGAGATGTCACTGCAGGCGGTGGGAGATGCCCACCTGGTCGATGCCGCGTATAGTATCGCAGCGCATGATGTGGCGCACGCGCAGTGTGGTGAGGGAGTCGACGGTTACCAATGGCGATACCGGGACCTCGATCTGATAGCTGCCGCCGAATCCTTTGCCGAGCCAGTGGCCGTAAGAGTCGCAGAGGGTGAGATTGACAGTGTCGGCTGAGATGCGCTTGCCCTGACGGTTCACGGCTACTTCGAGCCACAGATTGGAGTAGGGGTAGGATGCGTCGTGGCGCAGGGCGAGGCTGAGGGGGCCGCTCCCCGGGCGCGGAGTGAACGTGATGGTATCAGTGTAGGCCCAGCCGTCGTCGGGGAGGTTGGTGTAAAGTGTATCCTCGCCCGATGTATCGCATCCGGCGAGGATTATGGTGATAGTGGTGAGCAGAAGGGAGAGGAGGTGTTTCATTGCTCTTTTTCAGGTTTCTTGTCAGATTGTCCGGGCTTGCCGTCGCCTTTCTTGCGGCGCTGCGGGCGTGGGCGGTTTTTGTCGGGGCGATTGTCAGGACGTTCCTGCTTCTCGGGCTTTTCGGGTTTCTCGGCCTTGGGCGCGGCGTCGGCGGGACGGTTTTTGCCCTGCTGGCCCGACTTTTTCTTCTTCTTTTTCTTCTTGTCGAAGCGGTTGATGTTGTCCTGGCCCACGAGTTCCACAAATTCCGACTTCTTGGCCGGCTTCTCCTCGCCCTCGCGGTGGAGCGTGAGGGGCTTCTCGCCGTTGCGGTTCATCTCGATGATTTCAAAGACGCGCTGAGCGTCGAGTGTCACGAGGTTGGCCGCCACGCTCTTGTCGGTCGAGTAGGTGATTTCCTTCTTGAAAATGTCGGTCTTGAAGTGGTAATAAGTGGCGTCGGCGGTCTCCAGACGCACGTCGCGCGGCGGGAGCTGACGGGCTGACTCTACGTAGGTGTCCACCTCAAAGTTGAGGCAGCACTTGAGCTTGGCGCACTGCCCGGCGAGCTTCTGGGGGTTGAGCGAAATATCCTGATAGCGGGCAGCGGCGGTGCCTACGGAGATAAAATTGGTCATCCAGCTTGCGCAG
>CAYZFG010000129.1:0-2822 GCA_964477665.1 uncultured Staphylococcus sp. | reverse complement strand
CCGAGCGCGAGGCGAGCTTGTTGTCGAGCTCCACTATGGCGCGCTTCTGGCGCATGAGTTTGAGAAATTCGCCGGCCGAGAGGGGCTCTTCGTGGAAATACTTGCGCTTGGCGTTGACGGCGGCGCGCATGAAGTTGACCATCGACACACCCGGAATCTCCACCGGGTACTGAAACGACAGAAAGAGTCCTTCGTGGCTGCGGTCCTCGGGCGAGAGGCTCAGCAGGTCCACACCGTGGAAGTCGACCGAGCCGCCGGTGACGGTGAAAGCGGGATTGCCGGCAAGCACCTCGCTCAGCGTGCTCTTGCCGCTACCGTTGGGACCCATGATGGCGTGTACCTCGCCGGGATTAATGGTGAGGCTCAGGCCTTTGAGAATTTCTTTGCCCTCCACTCCGGCGCGGAGGTCTTTTATTTCGATGAGATGTTGCATATCGTCAGGGAGTTGATTTCTTATACTACTACGCCCGGCGAGGGGCGATTGTTTTGATTTTAACACGCGAAAATACTAAAAATCCCGCTATGAGCCAAATCCCCTCTTGCAATTCTCGGAAAAACTGCCGACATTTGCAACATGAAACAAATTTTTACCTCCATCATCCTCCTCATCATCGCCGCCGCTACCTCGCGCGCGGCTGACCGCATCGTCATCGACAAGCCCTCGCTCATGCTCTACGTAATCAGCGAGCAGGCCGACACGCTCATGCGCGCTCCGGTGTGCGTGGGCAAAAATTTCGGTGACAAGCAGCGCAAGGGCGACATGCGCACCCCTGAAGGCACTTTCACCATCACCCAGATACAGGACGCTTCGTCGTGGACTCATGACTTCAACGACGGCGGCGGCGAGCGCAAGGGCGCCTACGGCCCCTATTTCTTCCGCCTTGCCACCCCGCCCCACACCGGCATAGGCATCCACGGCACCTGCTTCCCCGAGCGCATCTCCACCCGCGACAGCGAGGGTTGCATACGCCTGCTCAACGATGACCTGCGCCGCCTGCGCCCCTATGTCTTCAAGGGCATGAAGGTGACCGTGACGCCCGACCGTCGCTGATTTTTTATATTGTTAACTTTTTACATCTTGATTTTAACCATCAGGATGCGTAACTTTGCAAACGCTAAACAAACGAAACACTTACACTGCAAATTATTAACTCCTCTTTCTTTAATGAAATCATCAATTCTCCGCAACCTTCTTATAGCGATATTAGCCTCGTGTGCCATCTTGGTACCCGATTTCTATATCTACAGCCGCTTCGCCAGCCAGTGGTGGCCCGCGTGGCTCGGCACCGCCTACTGGATACCCTCGCTCCTGATCGTGGCCTCGCTCGCCACGGCTGCCATGATGTTTCGCCGCAGCCGCTGCAGCGCGGTGTATCACAATGTGGGCGTCATCATCATTTCGGCTTTAGCCATCATCCTTCCCAAGCTCGGCTTCACCGTCACCCTCACCTCGCTTGAGGCTCTGGGCGTGGACACCTACGCCGCCACATGGACCGGCATAGCAGTGGCCGCCGCCGCGCTCTTCACCCTCGTCTATGGCGCCACGGCCGGCAAGCGTCGCTTCCGCGTAAGAGAAATCGAGGTGGAGTCAGATACGCTCCCTGAGGAATTTGACGGCTATACCATAGTGCAGCTCAGCGACTTCCACGCCGGCAGCTGGCACGGCAACACCTCGGGTGTGCGCCGCGCAGTGGAGATAGTCAACTCACTCGCGCCCGACGTGGTAGCTTTCACCGGCGACCTCATCAACAGCGATGCCGACGAAGTCGACGAGTTCATGCCCTATCTCTCGCAGATCTCCGCGGCCGACGGCGTCTACTCCGTGCTCGGCAATCACGACTACGGCACATATTCCCGCCTGGCCACCACTGTGGGCACATTCGGCCACCTCTCGTCGCTCGCCATGCGTCAGCGCGACATGGGCTGGCGCCTGCTCAACAATGAAAATGCCATCATCACCCGCGGCGAGGCTTCCATAGCTATCGCCGGAGTGGAAAACTCGGGCAATCCCCCTTTCCCCTGCCGCGGCGACCTCAAGCGCGCCCTGGCCGGTACCGACGACCGCTACACCGTGCTCCTCTCCCACGACCCCACCCACTGGCGCAGGGAAGTGCTCCCGCAGAGCAACGTGCAGCTCATGCTCGCCGGTCACACCCACGACCTTCAGTTCTCATTCATGGGCTACTCCCCCGCCTCGCGCATCTACCCCGAGCACAATGGCCTTTACACAGCCGACGACGGTCGCAAGCTCTTCGTCAACATCGGTCTCGGCCACCTCTTCCCTCTCCGCCTCGGCGCCTGGCCTGAAATCACCCGCATCACCCTCCGCCGCAAAGCGGCCTGATAATACCCCATCAAAAAAGCCTCCCGCGCAGGGAGGCTTTTTTTAATTTTTCGGTGCAACGCCTTGGTTGTAGGGACGTCGCTGTGCGACGTTTCGGAGAAGAACCACAGGTAACTCAATGTGTCACAACACAATAGCATATCGTTGCACCCGGAAACGTCGCACAGCGACGTCACTACTTATCACTTCTTAAAGAAGCGGTTGTAAAGGCCTTCGAAGCCCTTGCCGTGACGAGCCTCGTCCTTAGCCATTTCATGCACGGTATCGTGGATGGCGTCGAGATTCAGTTCCTTAGCGCGCTTTGCGATACGCATCTTGTCGGCATTAGCACCTGCCTCAGCAGCCATGCGCTTTTCAAGATTTTCGCGGGTTGACCATACGTTGTCACCGAGCAGTTCAGCAAACTTAGCAGCGTGCTCAGCCTCTTCCCAAGCGTAGCGGCGGAAAGCCTCGGCGATTTCGGGATAGCCTTCGCGAT
>CAYZFG010000128.1:0-2998 GCA_964477665.1 uncultured Staphylococcus sp. | reverse complement strand
ATGCAGCGAAATCTGCTATCATGAATCGTGAATCATGAATCGTGAATCGTGAATCATGAATCATGAATCATGAATCATGAATCGACAAGTTTTTTTATAGTAGTGGGAGATAAATGAGTATTTTGTTGTATCTTTGTACTTTGAAATAAACTAATCTACCATCCAATGAATATTTCATATAAATGGCTTAAGCAATATGTCAATCTTCCGCTGTCGGCTCAGGAAGTGGCCGACGCGCTGACTTCCATAGGACTTGAGACCGGTTCGGTCGAAGAGGTGGAGTCGATACGCGGCGGACTGAAGGGTATTGTAATAGGAAAGGTGCTCACCTGCGTGGAACATCCCAACAGTGACCATCTTCATATCACCACCGTGGACCTGGGCGACGGCGAGGCTACTCAGATAGTGTGTGGCGCGCCTAATGTAGCTGCGGGTCAGACTGTAGTGGTGGCTACCGTGGGGTGCACGCTCTACGATGGCGATAAGGAATTTAACATCAAGAAGTCCAAGATCCGCGGCGTGGAATCGTCGGGAATGATATGCGCTGAGGATGAGATAGGCGTGGGCACATCACACGACGGCATCATCGTGCTCCCCGAGGGCGCTGCGGCACCCGGCACTCCGGCTGCTCAGTACTACGGCATCGAGTCAGACTATGTGCTTGAGGTGGATCTTACCCCCAACCGCATCGACGCCGCCTCACACTACGGCGTGGCCCGCGACCTTGCGGCGTGGATGGAGCGCCACGGCTATACGCCCGACCTTCACCGTCCCGGCGTGGAGGATATTAAGGTGGAGAAGGCCGAGGGCGGCATACCCGTCGAGGTAAAGAATGCCGAGGCTTGCATACGCTACTGCGGCGTGACGGTAGAGGGCGTAAAAGTGGCCGAGTCGCCCGACTGGCTTAAGAATCGCCTGCTCACCATAGGCCTGCGTCCCATCAACAATATAGTCGACATCACCAACTATCTTCTCCATGCCACCGGCCAGCCGCTTCACTGCTTTGACACGGCCAAGATCAAGGGCGGAAAGGTAGTGGTGGACACCGCTGCCGAGGGCTCGAAATTCGTGACTCTCGACGGTGTGGAGCGCTCGCTCACAGCTGCCGACCTTATGATATGCAACGCCGAGGAGCCTATGTGTATCGCCGGCGTGTTTGGCGGTCTTGACTCAGGTGTGACCGAGAGCGCTACTTCGGTATTCCTCGAAAGCGCCTGCTTCCATCCCACATGGGTGCGCAAGACGGCTCGCCGCCAGGGACTCAACACTGATGCTTCGTTCCGCTTCGAGCGCGGCGTGGACCCCAACGGCTGCATGTATGTGCTCAAGCTCGCCGCCCTTATGGTGAAGGAGCTCGCCGGAGGTACCGTGACCGGTCCTGTGACCGACTTTTATCCCACCGTGGTTGAACCCGCCCGCGTGGAACTTACCTACGACTACATCAATGGCCTCATAGGCAAGGAGATTGAGCCCGACACCGTGGTAAAAATCCTCGAAAGCCTTGAGATGGTGGTACTCGACCGCAACGACAAGGGTCTGACCGTAGCCGTGCCCACCTACCGCGTGGATGTGACCCGCCCCTGCGACGTGGTCGAGGATCTGCTGCGCATCTATGGCTACAACAATGTGGAGATTTCTTCTACGCTCCACTCGTCGCTCTCGTTCAAGAGCCGCGAGGATGAGGACAACACGCTCCGCAACCTCGTGTCGGAACAGATGACCGCCCGCGGATTCAACGAAATACTCAACAATTCCCTCACCGCCGAGGCTTACTACGACGGCCTGAAGCAATATCCCGCTGACCGCTGCGTGAAGCTGCTCAATCCGCTCAGCAACGACCTCAACGTGATGCGCCAGACGCTCCTCTTCGGCGGCCTCGAATCGATAGCTCACAACGTCAACCGCAAGTCGGCTGACCTGATGATGTATGAATTTGGCAACGTGTACTTCTTCAATCCCGCCGCCGAGTCGACCGTAGAGCGCCCCCTCACTCCCTACAGCGAATCAGCCCGCCTGGCGATATGGATGACCGGCGCCATGAACGCCGCCAACTGGGTGCGCCCCGCCGTAGAAGCCACATTCTTTGACCTCAAGGCCGTGGTCGCCAACGTGTTCTCACGCCTGGGCATCGCCGCCTCGGGCCTCAAGTTTACCCGCGGCGAGAGCGACATCTACTCCGCCTCGCTCGACATCGCCACCCGCTCGGGCAAGCACCTCGGCTCGATGGGCATAGTATCGCCCGCCCTGCTCCGCAAGATGGACATCAAGGTGCCCGTAGTTTACGCCGAGCTCCACTGGCACGACCTCGTGTCGCTCGCGCTGAAACACTCTGTAAGTTTCGTGGCTCTGCCCAAGACCATGCCCGTGAAGCGTGACCTGGCGCTGCTCGTGGACAATGGCGTGACATTTGAACAGGTAGAGACCATCGTGGGCGAAAGCGAGCGCAAGCTCCTGCGCGACGTGGTGCTCTTCGACGTCTACGAGGGCAAAAACCTCCCCGAAGGCAAGAAATCCTACGCCATCTCCATCACGCTACAAGACAACGAAAAGACCCTCAACGACAAGGCCATCGACGCCGTGATGAACAAGATAATCAAGAATCTCACCACCCGCCTGGGTGCCGAACTCCGATAATCAGTAACGAAAAAATATACCAATTAACACTTCACTATGGGAAGAGCATTTGAATACCGTAAAGCCCGCAAGCTCAAGCGCTGGGGCAACATGTCACGCACTTTTACCCGCATCGGTAAGGAAATCACCATCGCCGCCAAGGCCGGCGGTCCCGATCCCTCGACCAACCCCCGTCTCCGCGCTCTGATGCAGAACGCCAAGGCCGCCAACATGCCCAAGGATACCGTAGAACGCGCCATCAAGAAGGCTACCGACAAGGATGCCGGCGACTACAAGGAAATCGTATACGAAGGATACGGCCCCTTCGGTATCGCCATCTTCGTAGAAGCAGCTACCGACAATAACACCCGCACCGTGGCCAACG
>CAYZFG010000127.1:0-3464 GCA_964477665.1 uncultured Staphylococcus sp. | reverse complement strand
AAACCTTTCAGCTTGTCGCTTGTTGCAAACCATCGCTTTCAATCAGATTATCCTTCGACAACCACCCTTCCTCCGAAAAGCGAGTGCAAAGGTAGAGACTATTTTCCAATCCACCAAATCTTCCGCACTATTTTAACCGATTTTAACAACTAAGGGAGAAAAATGCGCTCGGTAGGACGATTGGGACCTTTAGGACGATTGGGACTAATGGGACTTTGGGGCTAATGGAACTAATGAGGCTGATGAAACTATTAAGGAGAATGAAGCTAATATGATGAGAAGAAGAGGGGCTATAGCTCTCCCTTTATATTATATATGTGGGAGGTGGTGATGGGGAAGAGGCGGGCGGCGGTGGCGAAGATGTGGGCGGGGTCGATTGTGGGGTCAAAGAGGTGGATAGTGGTGAAAAGATGTGATGTGTCGGGGGCGATGGCGGTGCGGGGTGAATCAGACGTTGGTGTGGCAAATGCGCCCTCGGCGTCGCGCAGCACCGGCATTCCCTCGATATTTATAGGGCCGCGGCCGATGCCTTCGTACGGCTCCCCTGCCCTACCGATGCCCACAGTAATTGTTTCACCCTCAATCTTGTCAAGGTCAAAACAACCTACGGAGCAACCCGTGGAAAGAGATAAGATATTGCCAAGGTCGACGATATTATTGACCGTATAAAGGCCAAGACCGCGCACCACACGCCTCATCAGCTGCTCCTGCGAGGGGCGGTAACGGTTGGGATCCTTTCCGCAAAGCTTATAAGCCCTACGGGTGGCAGCTATAGCGGGAATCTTGTTGATACCTTCAAGAGGCACTTCGGAGGAAATTTTAGCGGCCAATTCATCCATGGCAGCCTTGATCTCTGCGGAGGAAGCCGTCACTTCCACCGGTGCGTAGAACGTAACGATGCGATACTCAGGAAGAAGCTCAGCAAAGCGGGGATCAACTTTTACTACGGGGAGATTCATCGATGATAACGAATTAGGTGATGATTGTGAATATAAATATTTCCTGCGACCGGACTCTTAACTTCGCGACCCAAGAGATCATAGTATTTTCCATCGGTCACCGCCGGGGCTTCGACAACCTTTATACCCGACTGCTGCTCAAGATATTGCGCCAGGGCATAAACCTCAGACGCGCCCCACAACCAGCATCCGACGCCGAAATCCTCGAAATCAGGCTCAGTATTATATGTAATAGCCGCGCCATCCTCAGGCTTGGAGCCCGTACCTTGAATGTAACCGATCTTACCGTCGGGGTGGCACGCCTCGGCCATCGCATTCCAGCCGCTCACCACGCAGGGCAGATAGTCATCCACCGGAAGAATACCCTCGCGGATACCCCACGCCATACCGCCCACAAAGAGCGAAGTACCGGTAATTTCGGGAGCGGAGCTTCCGGCGGGGCCGAAATTGGAGGGCGCATGAAGACTCACACCCCAGTAACCGTCGGCTTTCTGACAATCCTTCAACCCGGCGCTCATCATCATGAAATCATCAAGATACTGCTGTCGGTACTTCATATCAACCGGCGTAAACTGCATCACACGCGCAAGAGCCATATAAACCCATCCGTTGCCACGGCTCCAGTAGCAGTCCTTGTCAGGCTCAACCAGATCGCGATAAGGAGGGTCAGCGCTGTAATCGCGATACCAGAGTCCGGTGGAAGTATTGAAAAGCGGCGCTCCCCCACCCTTTTTAGATCCGCCCTGGCTATTGCGGGAATACATATAAAGGCTGTGCATGGCATCGTAATAGCTGTCATCATCGAGCGTCGCGCCCAAGAGCGCCATCACCGGCATCGACATCTGAATAGCATCCACCCAATACCAGAAATTATCGCGTCCAGTAGCAATCATATTATCAATACGCATCTTGATGTGAGCCATGCGTTCCTCGCGCGACGGGTCGAGCTGATAAAGCTGCATGTAAGTCTGCCCGCAGCACTGATAATCAGCATTATGCGACTTGGCCTCAGTATCGCTCGACGACACATAATTATGAAATTCGCCCCACTCCAGGGTATAATCGAGCCACTCGTCGCTACCGTCCTCGCGATAGAGATTCATCAGCCCCTCGTAAAAGACTGACCGCGTCCAGATCTTGCTGTTGCGCTCCTTTCCCCCCACATAGCTCTTGGCGCCCACATCGGGGTACTTGGCGATGAAATAGCGGGCAGCCGTTTCTGCAGCCTCATGAATTTCAGCCGAAGGAGCAAGCTGCGCGAAGGCACCAATCCGGGCCAATAAAAAGAATATCAAGACGGAAATTTTTCTCATGGTATGGATATTTCACGCAAAGTTAATAAAAAATCGCGGTAAAACGGGAGGATTGACAATAATACTTAAAGGAGTGTTAACGGTGGCCGGGAGTATTGCGGGGCGGGGGAAATTGTCGTATCTTTGTGAGGAAATTTAATGTTTTGACCTTACGAATCCACAATGCACCCTTTTGTCCATCTCCACGTACACAGTCAGTACTCCCTTCTCGACGGGCAGGCGTCAATACAGTCGCTGGTCGACAAGGCGCTCGATGACGGCCAGCCCGGACTTGCGCTGACCGACCACGGCAACATGTTTGGCGTCAAGGAATATTTCAATTACTTCAACAAGCTCTCCAAGAAATTCAAGGGCAAGGTGGCCGAGGCACAGGAAAAGCTCGAAGCCGCCACTGACCCCGCCGAGCGTGAGGCACTTGAAGCCGAGATAGCCAAATACAAGCGCAAGATGGCCTTCAAGCCCATATTTGGCTGCGAAATGTATGTGGCTAAGGGTAGCAAGCGCGAGCAGGCTGACCGCCGCGACACCGGCCGCCACCTCATAGTGCTCGCCAAAAACCTGAAAGGTTACAAGAATCTTATCAAGATAGTATCAGACGGGTTCACGGAGGGATTCTACTCCCACCCGCGCACTGACCACGAATCGCTTGCCGCTCACCGCGAGGGACTTATCGTAGCCTCGGCCTGTCTGGGCGGCGAGATTCCCCGCCACATAGTCCACGGCGAGCTCGAAGAAGCCGAGAAGACGTTGCTGTGGTACAAAGAGACATTCGGCGACGACTATTACATTGAGATTCAGCGCCATCGCACCGATGCGCTCAATGCCAACACCGAGACATACCTCACCCAGCAGCAGGTCAATCCGGTGCTCATCGACCTTGCCCGCAAGCATGGCATAAAGATAATAGCCACCAACGACGTCCACTTCACCAACGAGGAAGATGCCGAGGCCCACGACCGACTGATATGTATCTCGACGGCCAACTTGCTCAACGACGTCAACCGCATGCACTACACCAAGCAGGAGTGGCTGAAGTCGACCCGCGAGATGAACGACGTGTTTGCCGACATCCCCGAAGCGCTCGACAATACCCTCGAAATCCTCGATAAGGTAGAACTCTACTCCATCGACCACGCCCCCATCATGCCCTTCTTCGAGATACCCAAGGAATTCGGCACCGAGGAGGAATACC
>CAYZFG010000126.1:0-3649 GCA_964477665.1 uncultured Staphylococcus sp. | reverse complement strand
CTCGGCGAGTATGTGCGTGATTTCGAGTTCTTCCCCGTAGATCTCGGCAAGCAGATAGGTGTGGTATACGCATCAGTGCCCGCAGGTGAGCAGCAGGAATTTGCCCGCAACTGGTCCTCGACCACTATCGAGCCTGTCTACGGTATCATGGATGAGAAACCCGCCGTACTGTCGTGCAAATTCATCTCCGGCAACAAGGTCTATACCTCAGCCCGCAGCTATGCTGAAGATGACTTCACCTCCATGGTGATCAACATCACTCCCCTCGCAGCCGTGCGCGACTATGAGAATACACTTCTTGCCGAGAGCGGAAAGAAGTCGGCGTCAAAGAAATTTACTCCCGATGCCGTGGATATCAACATTCCTCAGAGCGCTGAGAATAATTCCAAGACTTTCGCCTTCATCATCGGCAACGAGCACTATCAGCGCGTGGCGCCGGTAGACTTCGCCGCCAACGATGCCCGCATCTTCGAGCAATATTGCGAGAAGACTTTAGGATTACCCTCGACGAATATCCGCACCTATTTCGACGCTACCTACGGCGACATAAGCGCTGCGGTGAAGAGCATGAAGGAGATTACCTCGGCATTTGACGGCGACATCAAGGTGATACTCTATTACGCCGGCCACGGTGTGCCCGACGATAGCAACCGCAACGCTTACATCCTGCCGGTAGATGCCGAGGGCAACGACCTCAAAGCTTGCTATCCTCTTCAGGATCTCTACGATGCACTCAGCTCGCTCAACGCCGAATCGGTAGTGGCACTTATCGACGCTTGCTTCAGCGGTTCGGTGCGCGGCGACGGTATGCTCGCAAGCGCCCGCGGTATCAAGTTGAAGCCCAAGGCATTGCAGCCGTCGGGTAAACTCGTAGTACTCTCGGCTTGCTCAGGCGATCAGTCGGCTCTCCCTTACGACGAGAAGGGTCACGGTATCTTCACCTACTATCTGCTCAACAAGCTCAACGACTCGAAAGGCGACGTAAGTCTGGGCGAACTATCTGACTACGTGACCTCCGAGGTAGCAAAGCAGTCAGTAGTGGTCAACCGCAAGGCACAGAATCCCACAGTGAGCGCCTCGCCCGAACTCTCCACCACCTGGCGCGACATATCCTTGAAATAATACTGAATCACACCCTTGAAAATGGGCGCGGGCCGCGGGCTTCGCGCCCATATTTTTATGGTGAAATTTTCATCAATCGGAAAAAAGCGTTAACTTTGCATTGACGGTAGCCCGACGGTTGTGTCGCTCACCGACCTATGAGCGGTGAGAGGAAAGTCCGGGCAACATAGAGCGCCATATTTTCTAACGGGAAGCTGTCGGTGACGGCAGAGTAGCGTGACAGAAAACAACCGCCCGCCACCCAATCGGGGGCAGGCAAGGGTGAAAAGGTGAGGTAAGAGCTCACCGGGCTTTGCAGTGATGCAGAGTGCCGCACGCCTTATGGGTTGCAAGGCCAAGTATACCGGCATTTAAGGATTGCTCGTCCGCTGCCGGGGGGTAGGCTGCTTAAGTGCACGCCGTGCACTCAGATAAATGACACGACCGCCGGTTCAACCCTCCTCCTGCGGGATGGAAGTGGACCGACGACAAAACCCGGCTTATAGTCGGACTACCGTTTTTTCCCTGATAATCTTATGACTTTTCGATACGCTTGTAGGGACGTCGCTGCGCGACGTTTCCCGGATGAGCAATAAGCTATTATTCTGTAATGCAATAAGGTACCATAACTCTTCTCCGAAACGTCGCACAGCGACGTCCCTACATCCAATCACACAGCGACGTTGTTACAAACGCCGCTGCAAAGCGACATTCCCATACGTCAGTGTACTTAACCTTATAACTTATAACTCTGACCTATGACCTACTCCTCGTCGTGGGGGAAGAGTTTGTCGGCTTCGTCGAGGTGGAAGTCTTTGGCAAGGAGAGCTATGAATTTTGAAATCTGCGCCACGGCATTTTGAGTATCGGGGGTGATTTCCTTGCTCTGAAGCCGCAGCATAAGCATACCGTAAAGAGCAGTGAAGCAGGTCTCTATCTCATTTACAGCCTTATCGCCCGCCTTGGCGCGAAGCTCCACTATATAGGGAAGCGTCTTGTAAAACTCTGCCGTGTAGTCGGGGAACCGGGGATCTTTGATCAAGGCAAGATGCAGATCGGTGAGCTGGATTATGACGTTCTTGTTGAGCTGCAAGTGACCCGACTTCTCCACCCCCTCGCGGCGCATCATGTCGATAAGCGATTCATACCACTCGCGCATCTGGCGGCGCTGCTCATCGGTGAGCCCTTCGAAGCGGTCGATTACGTTTTTCTCAATACGGTCAATATCAAGTCCGTTGGCGCGGATCACGTCCTCTACCTGCCACATATAGAGCAGGTACTCGGCTATATTTTCTTTACGTTTCTGTGAAGCTATAATCATATCAGAATCAATTATATCTTTACAACACCCGAGCGGGACGAAAAGTTAAAACTCGCTGGTGAAATGGAACTTGATTTTCGGGAAATCGTTCTGCGCCATCTGAAGCACATAGTTGGAATCGGCCATAAACACATCGCGACCGTCGCGATCCACAGCCATAAACTGATGCTTGCGCTTCTTGAAAGCAGCCAGAGCCTCGGCATCGTCACTCTCTATCCAGCAAGCTTTGTAGAGCGAAATCGGCTCCCAGCGGCACTGAGCACCATACTCATGAAGCAGACGATACTGGATAACCTCAAACTGCAGCTGACCCACCGTGCCGATAATCTTGCGTCCGTTAAACTGATTGACAAAGAGCTGCGCCACACCCTCATCCATAAGCTGCTGTATACCCTTTTCGAGCTGCTTTGACTTCATGGGGTCAGTATTCTCGATGTACTTAAACATCTCGGGCGAGAAGCTTGGCAGGCCCTTGAAATGAATAGTCTCGCCTGCTGTGATGGTGTCGCCTATCTTGAAGTTACCATTGTCAGGAATACCCACTATATCACCGGGATAAGCCTCGTCGACTATACTTTTCTTCTGAGCCATAAACGCCGTGGGGGCGGCAAATTTCATCACCTTGCCCGAGCGCACATGCTTATAACCGGCGTTGCGCTCAAATTTTCCTGAGCAAACCTTCACGAAGGCGATACAGCTGCGATGGTTAGGGTCCATGTTGGCGTGAATCTTGAACACGAATCCCGAGAAATTCTCCTCCTCGGGCTTGATAGTGCGCTCCTCGGCATTGACCGGACGGGGCGAGGGGGCAATCTCTACGAAGCAATCGAGAAGCTCCTTGACACCGAAAGTATTGAGCGCCGACCCGAAGAATACCGGAGCGACATCGCCCGCGAGGTAGTCATTGACATTAAACTCGGGATACACGCCCTCGATGAGTTCGAGATCTTCGCGCAGCTTGGCGGCATCGGCCTCCCCTACGCTCTCGTCGATACGCGGGTCGTCAAGATTGTCAATCTCCACGCGCTCCGACACGCGCTGTTTATTGGGCGTAAAGAGGTCGAGCGAGTGTTCGTAAATGTTATACACGCCCTTAAACTTCGCGCCTATATTGATAGGCCACGAGAGCGGGCGCACTTTTATCTTAAGCTCCTGCTCAAGTTCGTCGAGAATCTCAAACGGATCGCGACCCTCGCGGTCGAGCTTGTTGACGAAGATAATCACGGG
>CAYZFG010000125.1:0-3821 GCA_964477665.1 uncultured Staphylococcus sp. | reverse complement strand
ATGCTGTTGAGGAATATCATCACGATGGCTACGGGGCATACCCAGCGGAGCACAAACATCAGCAGCCCGTAGAGCGGGAAGCGGTAGGTGCCACCGTCAGTGAGTTGCTCTATCTTGAAATCGCGCGGTACTACCCAGCCTACGTAAAGCGAGATTGCGAGTCCGGCTACGGGGAGGCAGATGTTGGAGGTGACGTAGTCGAGCAGGTCAAATATCGACATGCCGCATATTGTCACGTCGCTCAGTGGTCCGAAGCTGAGGGCGCACACCGTGCCGCCCACTATCACGATGGCGGTGGAGGTGAGCGTGGCGGCGCGCCGCGACATCTTCAGTTCTTCCTGGAAATATGAAATCGAGATTTCGCTCATCGACACGGTAGAAGTGATCGACGCTACTATGAGCAGCAGGAAGAAGATGGCTGACCATATCATGCCGCCGGGCATGCAGCCAAATACCGCGGGAAGCACTTCAAATACCAGCGCGGGGCCTTTCTCAGGCGAGAAGCCATAAGTAAACACGGCCGGGAATATTATCACGCCGGCAAGTATGGCCACGAGTGTATCGAGGACTGCCGTGGTCATGGCCGTGCGCCCCAGTCGGCTGTCTTTATTGAAATATGATGCGTAGACGGTCATGCATCCCATGCCTATCGAGAGTGAGAAGAATGCCTGACCCATGGCTCCGAGGAGCACTCCGGCGTCGATCTTGGAGAAGTCGGGGCGGAATAGGAATACCAGGCCTTCCTTGAGCCCGTCGAGCGACAGCGAGTTGACACACAGCACCATCAGCAGCACAAAAAGCACGGGCATAAGCAGATTAGACACGCGCTCTATGCCCTTTGTCACGCCGCCTAAGAGCACAGCCGCATTAGCCAGCAGGAAGACTATGGTGAGCACTACATTGCGCCAGCCTGAGGTCATCTCCATGAAATGATTGCTTATAGCCGCCGAGTCCATGCCCGCGATCGACCCCGTCACCGAGTCGTAGCAATACCCCAGCGTCCAGCCGGCCACCACGGAGTAGAAGCAAAGTATCATCAGCGACGAGAGTATGACCATGTAGCCGGTCGCCACCCAGCGGCGACCTGTGGGCGAGGAATATCGGAAAGCGCCCAGAATATTGCTGCGGGTGCCGCGGCCGAGGATAAACTCTGCGCATAGCAACGGCACTCCCAGCACGAGTACAAATACTATATAGCAGGCGATGAAAGCTCCGCCTCCATGCACTCCCGTCTCGTAAGGGAAGCGCCAGATGTTACCCAGACCTACGGCCGAACCTACCGTGGCTGCCACGGCTCCTATCTTTGTGGCGAAAATCGCCCGTTGCGAGTTGTCGTTACTCATTTTGCAGATTTTGTTAATGAAAAGCGGTATAAATGCCGGTAAAAACCTTGCAAAAGTAACACTTTTTCACCGGTTGGCAAAATTTTGTAGCAAATTATAATCAATATGCCCCGGCTGCGAGGGGCGGCCGGGGCACTGTGGGGTAGACGGAGCGGGGTTACACGGTGAGGATTTCTTTTTCCTTTACGGCAAAGAGATCGTCGATCTTCTTGAGATACTTGTCGTGGAGCTTCTGCACCTGTGCTTCGGCATCCTTCTCAGCGTCTTCGCTCAAGCCCTGCTTGACGGCTTTCTTCAGACCGTCGATGGCGTCGCGGCGGGCGTTGCGCACCGATACTTTGGCCTGCTCGGCCTCGGCTTTTGACTGCTTCACGAGTGCTTTGCGGCGCTCCTCGGTCAGCGGCGGGATGGCCAGACGGATGATTTCGCCATTGTTTTCGGGCGTGATACCGAGCTCGGAGTTGATGATCGCCTTCTCGATTTCCTTAAACATGGCCTTTTCCCAGGGGGTGATCACGATAGTGCGGGCGTCGGGCACCGACACGTTGGCCACCTGGGCCACGGGCATTGCGCTGCCGTAGTACTCCACGCGTATACCGTCGAGGATTTTGGGATTGGCTTTACCGGCGCGGATATGGGCCAGAGCCTCGTCGAGATACTCTACGGCCATCTGCATTTTTTCCTGTGCGGGGTCAAGATAGTCTTTTACGTCCATGATATATAGGGTTTTAAGATTAATATACGAGTGTGCCTATCTTCTCGCCGGCTATCACCTTGGCGAGATTGCCGGGAGTGTCCATGTCAAATACGATGATGGGCATGCCGTTTTGCTTGCAGAGAGCGGTAGCCGTGAGGTCCATCACCTTGAGGTTGCGGTTGTAGACCTCGTCGTAGGTGATTTCGTCAAACTTCGTGGCTGTGGGATCCTTCTCGGGGTCGGCGGTATATACGCCGTCCACGCGCGTGCCCTTGAGCATCACGTCGGCCTGCACCTCGATGGCACGGAGTGCCGAGCCGGTGTCGGTGGTGAAGAAGGGGCAGCCTGTGCCGCCGGCGAGTATCGCCACTTCGTTGCGGTCGAGAGCCTCGATGGCTGTGCGGTTAGAGTAGTGCTGGCCTATGGGGAACATGTTGATGGCCGTGAACACACGTGCCGGCTGGCCCACGGCTTCGAGAGCCGAGCTGAGAGCGAGCGAGTTGATCACCGTGGCGAGCATACCCATCTGGTCGCCCTTCACGCGGTCAAACCCCTTGGCCGCCCCGGTAAGACCGCGGAAGATGTTGCCGCCGCCTATCACTATGGCTACCTGCACGCCACCGGCCACTATCTCGGCTATCTGGCGGGCATACTCATTGAGGCGCTCGGTATCTATGCCGTAGCCCTGATGACCCATCAGCGACTCGCCCGAGAGCTTGAGAAGTACTCTGCTGTATTTTGTGCGCATATATTGTAGAATTATGATTATACGGGTTATGGAAAAACAAAGGTAGACAAATTTTCATAAAAATCCCCATTTTCGCGGGGTAAAAAATTACGGCCGCCTCATTTGCCGCCCCATTTCTCTGCCGAGGCGAAGCGGTAAAGCAGGGCATCAAGTGTAGACCAATCATGCTCAGCGAGCTCAGGCCGGAAGTCGGCGAGCTTCTTTTCACGCCCCGCGTAGAGGTCAAATGCATAGCGTTGCAGCCGCTCGTCGACGATGGCCGCGTCAGATTCCTTGCTGCGCGTCTTCAAGGATATCAGCTCATGGATGGCATCGCGCAGATAGCCCGGCGCAACGGTAGAGTCGACAAGCGCGAGGAAATCCACCGGGGGATGCTCACGGTGACGCTCGATATACTCGCAGGCAAGCACCCCGCGCAGAAAATATAGAAAGCGCTTGAGTGTGCAGCCATGCTCACGGAGATAACGCTCGTCGTGACGCCGCGCGATATTGAAGAAATGATACATGGCGTGGACGGGATTGTAAAACTCACCCTGCACCCTCCGCAGCTCGGCCAAGAACTCCTCATCGGCAAAATAAATCTTGTCGGTCAGCAGCCAGTCCGATAGATTAGGATTAGTCTTAGCCAGCAAGCCGAGAGTCTTGCGGAGCTCCCAGCCCGAGAAGTCGAGCAAGCGGTCGGCTGACATATACTCAATCGTGTCAGGCCGCGCAGCCACTGAGAAATACCACTCCGGGCGGTTGACATAGATAAACCTCACGTCATAATCGCTGTCGGGCGAAGCAAAGCCCCATGCCCGGCTACCCGACTCGACCGCCAGCAAAATCTTAACCCCTTGCTCGCGCTCGATACGCGCCAATTCCCTGACCAAGTGCCCGGTAGTGTCGTTCATATTCATGATAGTTTATTCAGTGAGATTTGGTAATTATTTCGTTGATAAAATCTTAAAGCCGCGTAACATACTGAAGCGCTGAATACAAACTTACCAATTTCCCCTCATTCCACCAAGCGGTTTAAGGAAAAAATGAAGAA
>CAYZFG010000124.1:0-3931 GCA_964477665.1 uncultured Staphylococcus sp. | reverse complement strand
TGGCACAGCCATTGCGCCCGGGACGGGCAGCCATCTTCTCAACCGCGGGTGCTTGTCACCCGTGGACAGGCCGTCCCCCGCGCCACACACCCAACCGCGGAGTGGTTGCACCCAAGCACCATGCTTAAGCCCCCCGCCGGGGCGCATGGCTCAGCCAAAAGTGTTACAGTAGCGGAAAATTTTTATTTCCGAGAATAAATTCCTAACTTTGTGTGACGTGGCATAATCTGCGGATTATACCGCGTCTTATGTAGTTTTTGGCAACCTATCTTATTATAACGACATGACACACACTGAACTAAACCCTTACGGAAATAATAACCCTCCTTACACACTCTATCAGACACCCGATGGAAAATGGGGATTGATGGATAAGGATGGTGTGAAACTCCCTGCTATTTTCGACCGCTATGACGACCGATTCTCGGCTAACCCTTGGGAAGTGGTGTGTTTCAACGAGCAGGAGGGCTGGGATTTACTTGCATGGTATGACCCTTGCGAAGTCTGGTTCAATTTCACTTGGGAGGATGAAGCCTATCATTCTGAAAAATGGGGCAAACTGCTGTGGAAGAGTAATAGCAAAGAGGCGGATGAATATATGGCTGTATATCTTAAAAATATCCCGGAAAATGCTCGCTGGCTCATTGACGCATTAACTACCTACATCCGTGAAGACAAGACGATTGACCGGAATTATAGCAACGATCCTGATTTCTATGACCGCAAAGGTGATGAACTGTTAGAGGGCCTTCTTGCCAAGTATCCTGACCTCAAACGCCTTTCCGCGCTGAGTGATCTGCTTGAGCCTATCCTCGATAATCCCCACATCGCGGAGGACGCAAAAGTGGCCCTCTGGATAGGTAAAGTCAATCTTGACTATGAACTGCGATATTATCTTAAAATAGAAACCTATGACTTAACTTAATATAGACGAGGTGCTGGCGTTGCCTGCAATGGGTATGCCATTGTCAGCGGTCGCGCCTCAGGCTGCGGCGCGGCTGCCTCGCCACCAACGACCTCATGCTCTCCGGGCAGCTAATCGGCGATAAAGCAAATCCGACGCGTCTCTCAGGACATGATAGCAGCCATCGCGGGCGAATACGCCCTCAAGATAGCATTTTGTGCCGGAATCATCCCACATATCGAATGGCTGAAAGAATATGAAAAGATCCACGAGGAGATTCTACGCTCATCGAAATAAAGCCATCGCAGCTATACTTCTTACAAAAAAATAGTATCTTTGCCGAAAAAGGAATAATATGAGTATCGTGATCTTAAAGTGGAACCCGGGGTTCTCGTCCTATACCATGACCCGGTTTCTTAATGATTTGGAAAAGTGCGCGTTGGCCAACGATGGCAACGTCGGTATGAATTGGTCTATATGGGATGCTGACCTGGTACATAAGGGAGATACATGCTTCATGCTCAAAGTGGGCTATGGCCAGACGGGTATAGCAGCGCGTGGCACCATCACTTCAGAGCCTAACTCGGGTGAGGACTGGTCTTGGCGCAATCGCCCCACGAAGTATTGTGATTTCGACTTTGAGACTATGATCAACCCTGATGCCTATCCGCTGCTGAGCTCAGCCGAACTCTCGCAGGCAATCCCCGATTTTGACTGGAATGGCGGTCACTCAGGGGTGGTATTGAGCGACAGGCAAGGTGAAATATTTATGCAGATGTGGGAGAATTATATGCAGCATCAAGCCGAGTACTTCGAAAATGCGTCTGACCAAAACCTATTCAATAAAGTATGTTTAGCCTCCGACGCGGCTGCACCCTACTCGATGCAGCACGAAAACTACTACGACGGGCCGTGCATATTGATAGAAAGCGTGGCCGGAGATATAAAAACCCAGCTGAAGATCTACAACTACCACCGAGTGTTAGGGAAATTTGGTGTCAAATCGTGGCGCATGCTCCGGAGCCTATTCTTTCAAAGATACCCTACGGCAAGCAGTCTGTCTGACCTGTGCCGCGACCTCTTTGCCAACTGTATAGATTTTAACGCCGACTTCGTCAGACTCGACAATGACGAGGATTAAACACAGCTGCACCCCTGTACCGAATAACTGACCGAGCAGGAAGTAAACACTTATGGATACGTGTTCACCTCCTGCTCGATTTGTTATATTTCACCTGATAAGGAGATCAATACTCTTCTTCGTTGAAGAAGAAGTCTTCTTTGGAGGGGTAGTCGGGCCAGATGTCTTCGATGCATTCGTAGGTGTCGCCTTCGTCTTCTATCTCCTGAAGGTTTTCGATTACTTCGAGGGGGGCGCCGGAGCGCATGGCGTAGTCGATGAGTTCGTCTTTAGTGGCGGGCCAGGGTGCGTCTTCGAGTTTCGACGCGAGTTCAAGTGTCCAGTACATAGTTTTATCGTTTTTTTATATTATATTTCGTTGCGCATTTTTGTTTCAGGTCGCAAAGGTAGTTATTTTCTTGTGATAAACAATTTTTATGGCGAAAGTGATGTGGATTTTATGTTTTTTTGATTGCTTTTGCTTAATTTTGCGTTATGGCTTTGCATAATGAAGTAGGCGCATGGGGCGAGGGTGTCGCACGCGATTTTCTTCTTGCCAAAGGTTATGCCATAGGCGAGCAGAATCTCAAGGTGGGCAATTATGAAATAGATTTCATTGCCCGCAAGGATGATCGTATAGTCTTCGTTGAGGTCAAGACGCGCTCTTCGCGGGGATATGATCCGCTTGAGGCTGTAGACGAGCGCAAGATTCGCCGCCTGGTGCGCGCGGCCGACGAGTATATCCGCGCGCGGCAGATACGCCACGAGCCGCAGTTTGACATCATTACGGTAATAGGCTCGGAGCAAGGCGGCTATGAGATAGAGCATTTCCCCGACGCTTTCTTCCCGCCGCTGCAAAGTTACAGGTAGTGTTAACCTCTAAATCAACATATATTATGACAAAAGTTACTAAAGAAGAAGCCCGCAAGTGGGTGGATGGCCGCGAGTGGGCCAACGGATGGACCGTGAATGCCGACGCTACGGTCGACGCTGTAGAGTTTAAGGAGCAGTATGAAGCCAACAAGGAGCTCTGGGATAAGCTTTTCAGCTTCCTCGCTACTACTGACCTGAAGGCTCTTGAGCCGGGCAAGGTGGAGTTAGTACCCGGCCGTCTGTGGCTCAACGTGCTTGAATACGTGCCCAAGGAAGCCGCCGACACCAAGATTGAGACTCACCGTAATTTCATCGACCTGCAGTATACCTACGAGGGCAATGAGCTGATGGGCCTGGCCGGCATCATGACTGACTATGACCCCGTGAAGGACCGCAATTTCTACGCGCTCTGCAATCCTATCGAGTATGCCAAGGCTACTCCCGACGTATTTTTCCTCTATTTCCCCAAGGAGATGCACCAGCCTTCAGTAAAGGCTGAGGGTGAGGCTGTAAAGAGCCGCAAGATCGTAGGCAAAATCGAGTATAAGAAATAATCCGTTTACCACCATACCCTCCCTCCCGGCGCTCTACGTCGCCACGCGGGAGGGTTTATTGTAAACGTATGGAGCAAGCTTAGAATTTCTACCGGTTCCGTCAAGCGTATAGCCGAAGAATTACTTTCCCATCGCCCCGAAAATATCTTTTGCACTACTGAAGTAGGGACGTCGCTGTGCGACTATCCTTTACCCACAAATGAATGTCTAAAAGGCGCCCGCAAGGTCGCCGATTGTAGCTGCTCGGCACGGCTCTTTAATCGGCGGCCTTCGGACGCCATTGATTTTATTATCAACACGTTCCCCGAACGCCTACGCTGAGCTCCGGCGGTCGGGGCTACTAGTAATTCGGCGACCTACGGGCGCCTTTTAGATCACGAAATAACGTCTGGTAGCTCCCACTTGTTGGTAAAGAGCAGCCCCTACAATCGTAGTGCAAATCTTTTTAGACAGCCGCTGCTTTTATTTGCTCAGGATCGC
>CAYZFG010000123.1:0-3982 GCA_964477665.1 uncultured Staphylococcus sp. | reverse complement strand
TGTGGAGCTGGAGGGATTCGAACCCTCGTCCAGACGCGGAACTAATGAGCTTTCTACATGCTTATTCTTTGGTTGGTTTTCGTGTACCGACAGGCCAAAGACAGCCAATCGTTACCTTATCCTCTGAAAGTTTAGGGCGCTTCGCGAGGCTTTCGGCGCCCGATTCCCGATTTACCTGCACCACCTTGTCGATCCGTCTCGGGAACTGGACAATCGGGTGATGTCTCGTCTCTGCAACTATTGCGGAGATAAAGCTAATCTACTGTACTTCAATTAGGCAGCGAGAGCGTAGTTGTTTTCGCCATTTGAATTTTTGATGTCCCTGATTAAAGAGCGTAGCCATCATTGCTCTGCATGCTTACTCACCACTTCTACACGCTGTCAAAACCGGTCAACCCCATGTGTTGTGATGAGTTTGCAAAATTAGTGCAAGTTTTTGAATTGAGAAAGTGTTTAATGAAATTTAACGTTTTTTGCGAGCACGGAGATGCGGTACAACCCTCCGGGGTGCTGTGAGGATGATGTGTAGGGACGTTGATGTGCGACGTATCGGAGGATAGTAATAAGCTTTTGTATACAATAAGTTACCATCGGCTCGTCCTGGAAACGTCGCACAGCGACGTCCCTACGTCCTACGCGCCATTATTCGCAGAGCGAAGCGGCAAGCCGATTACATCGCCGTGGTCGCGGCGGCGGGGGCGCAATGAAGTGGAAAATTGAAAAATTCTTGTTCTAATCTAAATTTTAAATTCTTAATTCTAAATTCTTTTCCACCCCTCGCTCCATACTTGTCACTTATAACTTTGACTTATGACTTACGACTTACGGGTCATGTCGGTGAGGGCGGGGAGGCGGTAGGCTTTCCAGGCGAGGATGAGGGAGATGGCGGTGACGGCTACAAAGGCGATGGCGGCGGAGTGGAACATGTTGCCGAGGCCTACGAGGGGCGATACGATGGCGGCAAATACGTATTTGACCACGCTGAGGATGGCTGATGCGGTGCCGGCGTCTTGTCGGCCCACCTCCATGGAGAGGGTGTTGGCGCTCGAAAAGATCATGCCTGAGAAGAGGAGCATGGGCACGGCGAAGAGCTCGTAGAGCCAGAAGGGTGCCTCGTGCCACATGACGGCGGCTTCGGCTACGGCAAACACAAACATGCCCACGCAGCCTACTACCATGCCTTGCTTCATGACCTTGAATTTCAGGGCGAGCGTGGATCCTACGCTTATGGCGATGGCGTTGCCGCCGAAGATGAGGCCGAAGGTGAGGGCGCTGAAGCCGTAGTGGGTCTGGATGATGAAGGGCGCCGAGGAGATGTAGGCGTAAAGGAGGCCTATGGCTACGGCCTTGATAGTGACGTAGATCATGAAGCGGCCGTTGGTGAACAGGGAGCGGTAAGCGGTGATGTATCCGCTGAGGCTTTTGCCCTGAATGCGTCGCTGCGGGGGGAGGGTCTCGGTGTAGCGGGTGGCCCAGAATGTCATCACGAGGCCTATCACGAGGAGCACCACGAAGATGCCGCGCCATCCTACCCAGTCGGCCATCACGCCGCCGAGCACGGGGCCGAGTGCCGGGGCTATACCGTTGATGGCGCCCACGATAGCCATAAGTTTGGCCAGCTGGCGTCCCATGTATATGTCGGCGGGGATGGATGTGGAGAGCACCATGGCACCCCCTGCGCCGAGTCCCTGAAAGAGGCGGCAGATGATGAAGAATGTGATGCCGGGCGAGAAGAGCGAGACGGCGGTGGCGAGCACGAAGATGATGAGCGAGATGATGAGGATGGGTTTACGGCCATATCGGTCGCTTGCCGAGCCCCACACCACCGAGCCGAGTCCCATACCTATCATGGCCATCGAAATACCCATCTGGGTCATCGAGGGTGTGGTGTGAAACTCTTTCATCATCGAGGGGATGGTGGGGAGATACATATCGTTGACCAGCGACGAGAATGCACCGATGATTGCGATAAATACCACAAACATCGCATAGCTCCTCGGCGCCGGCGACTGTGAGGCTTGAGCCTGAGTAGACGGAGATTGTAGTTGAGCCATGAGAAAATTGTTTTGTATTATTAACAATGTGGCTCGGCGATAGGTTCAAGCGTCAGCGGAGCTTGTCGTTGAGCAGGCGGGGGGCGGCGGCGTGGAGCACCTTAGCTGCCTCGCGGGTGCGCAGCCACTGATCGATGGCGTCGACGTGGCGCTGATTGTGGATGTCAGAGCCTATGTAGTCAGCCATTCCTTGCTCGATGAGGTGGAGGGCCACCTGCTTCTCGGCCTTGCCGTAATACCCCGCGAGACTCAGGAGGTTGACCTGAAACTTATTGTCCTGACCGTGGAGCGAGGCGTAGCGGTCGCGGTGGTGACGGTAGTAAGCGTAGCGCTCGGGGTGGGCGATAATCACTCCGTAGCCTTCACACTTGAGCTCGAAGAGCAGCGAGTCGAGTTGCAGAGGCTCCTGCACCCATGGGAGCTCCACGAGAAGATTGTTGCCCGGCAGGGGGATTACGTTTCCGGCCCGGAGCTGGGCGGTGAAGAAGTCGTCGAGGCGGTTTTCGCTCGATCGCGACAGCTCTACCTCTATGCCGCTTGCCTGCAGCTCGCGGCGGAGGGCGTCGAGGGCGGGGTCGAGGGTGGCGGGAGTGTTCTCAAATGTGCCGGCGGTGAGGTGAGGCGTGGCGATGATGCGGTCGATGCCCCACGAGTGGATCTGCTCGATCAGCTTCACGGAAGTGGCCGCGTCGGGCGAGCCGTCGTCCACCCCCGGCACGAGATGGCAGTGCATATCGGTAGCAAAGGGCAGGGTGGCCGGAGCAGTCGGGCGGGTGAAGAAGCTGAATATCGACATAAGTTGACTATGAGATGGATTAGAGTGCAAATATACAAATTTTTCGATTATTGTACTCTGTAAGATATGATTTTGGGTGAAAATGTATGGGATTGTAATGTTTTTGTGTTATTTTTGCAGATAAAATTTCAGCAATATGGAACAACGTAAGCTTAAAATCCGCGACCTGACGCTGCGTGACGGTCAGCAGTCGCTCTTTGCAACCCGTATGAATCAGGCCACAATCGACCGATTGCTGCCCTACTACGAGAATGCCGGCTTCTATATCATGGAAGTGTGGGGCGGTGCCGTGCCTGACTCGGTGATGCGCTATCTCAACGAGTCGCCCTGGGATCGCCTGCGTATCGTGTCAAAGGCCATGAAGGGCAAGTCGCTCCTCTCGGCTCTGTCGCGAGGCCGCAACCTCTTCGGCTACGTGCCTTACCCCGACACCGTGCTCAAGGGATTCTATGAGGAGGCTATCAAAAACGGCCTCAACGTGATGCGTATCTTCGACGCCCTCAATGATATCGACAATGTGAAGGAATCAATCAAGCTCATCAATGAGTTGGGCGGCATAGCCGACGGCGCCGTGTGCTACACCGTCGATCCCAAGCCCGAGAAGCCCGAGGGCGGACTGATGGCCAAGCTCAAGGGCCTCTTTGCCTCGGAGCCCGAGAAGATTTTCACTGACCGCTACTTTGTCGACAAGGCCAAGGAGATGGAGAGCCTCGGCGCCAAGATCATCACCCTCAAGGATATGGCCGGTCTGGTCAACCCGCTCCGCGCCGCTTCGATCATCTCGGCCATGAAGAAGGAGCTGAGCGTGCCGGTCGACTTCCACACCCATTGCACCCCCGGCTACGGCCTGGCGTCGGCCCTCATGGCCATAATCAACGGCGTGGATATACTCGATACCAATATATGGTGGTTTGGCGGCGGCTCGGCTGCTCCGGCCATCGAGCTCGTGTGGACATTCTGCCAGCGCCTGGGCGTGGAAGTGGAGTGCAACATGGAGGCCGTAATGGAGATCCAGCACCACCTCTTCGAGGCCCGCAAGGAGCTCGCTGCATTTGACCTCAACAAGGATAATTTCCCCCGTCCCTACAATCCGCTTAAAGATGAACTTCCCGCCGACGTGCTCGCGCTCTTC
>CAYZFG010000122.1:0-4213 GCA_964477665.1 uncultured Staphylococcus sp. | reverse complement strand
TTTTCGGCGAGGAGTTTAACATTATTTTTATATGTGGAATTTTTTTTGCAATTTTGCAGAAAATTTCAAGTAAGAATATACCGCTATGGAACTTACAGCCGCGCAATTAGCCTCAATGGTCAACGGCACCGTGGATGGTGACGGCGATGTAAAAGTGAGCACTTTTGCCAAGATCGAAGAGGGCCACCCCGGCGCACTCTCCTTTCTGGCTAATCCCAAGTATACCCATTTCATATATGATACCGACTCAAGTATCGTGCTCGTGAAGCGCGACTTTGTGGCGGAACACCCGGTCAAGGCCACGCTCATACGCGTGGATGACCCGTATGCCACCGTGGCTATGCTGCTTACGATGGTGGAGAAGATGACCGCCGTGTCGCGCACCGGTATCGAGCAGCCTTGCTTCATAGCCCCCGACGCCAAGGTCGATGCTGACGATACCTACATAGGCGCTTTTACCTACATCTCGCCCGGAGCCGTGATAGAGCGCGGCGCCAAGATTTATCCGCAGGTGTATATAGGCGACGGCGTGACCGTGGGTGCCGACACTATTATCTATCCCGGCGTGAAGATCTACAAGGGTTGCCGCATAGGTGCCCGCTGCATCATCCACTCGGGTGTGGTGATAGGTGCTGACGGATTCGGCTTCGCCCCGCTGCCCGACGGCAGCTATGAGAAGATACCCCAGACCGGTATCGTGGCTATCGACGACGACGTGGAGGTGGGTGCCAATACCACTATCGACCGTGCCATGATGGGCGCGACCCACATAGGCAAGGGCGCCAAGCTCGACAATCTTATCCAGATAGCCCACAACTGCGCCGTGGGACCCGACACCGTGATGGCCGCTCAGGCCGGTGTGGCCGGTTCGACCAAGATAGGCAGTCGCTGCATGATAGGCGGTCAGGTAGGTATAGTGGGTCACTCCTCGGTGGCCGACGGCACTCAGATAGGCGCGCAGAGCGGTATAAGCCGCGCCACCCGTCCCGGAGACCGCCTCATGGGCTCGCCCGCCGTGGATGCCGTGGAATATGCCCGCAACCTCGTGTATGTCAAGAAGCTCGGCTCGCTATATGACCGCGTGGCCGCGCTTGAAAAAGCAATGAAATAATCACTCCTTATTATATATCGTAATCCATAATGAATCAGCTTACAATCAAAGCTCCCTTCAGCGTAAAAGGAAAGGGACTTCACACCGGTCTTGAGATCGAGGCCCGTTTCCTTCCCGCGCCTGAAAACCACGGATATAAATTCAAGCGTGTGGACCTCGAAGGTCAGCCCGTGATCGACGCCCTTGCCGAGAACGTGGTAGACACTCAGCGCGGCACCGTAATCGCTAAAGGCGACGTGCGCATCTCCACTATCGAGCACGCTATGGCTGCTCTCTACGCGGCCGGAATTGACAACTGCCTCATCGAGCTCAATGCTCCCGAAATGCCTATCCTCGACGGCAGCGCCCGCGTCTACACCGAGGCTATCGCCGAAGTGGGACTTCAGGAGCAGGCCGACGACAAGAAATTTTACATCGTGAAGTCACGCATGGAAGTGCGCGACGAAAATACCGGCTCGTCAATCGTGGTATATCCCGCCGACGATTTCTCGATCGACGTGAAGATCGATTTCCCCTCATGCGTGCTCAACAATCAGTATGCAGCCCTCGGCTCGCTGGCCGATTTCGGCAAGGAAGTGGCTGCCGCCCGCACATTTGTATTCGTGCGCGAGATCGAGCCTCTGGTCAAGAACAACCTCATCAAGGGTGGCGACCTCGACAATGCTATCGTGATCTACGACGCTCCCATGGAGCAGGCTGAGCTCGACCGCCTGGCCGACCTTATGGGCGTGCCCCGCAAGCCGGTACATGAATTCGGTTACATCAACAATCGTCCTCTCGAAACCGAAAACGAGCCCGCCCGCCACAAGCTCCTCGACGTGATAGGCGACCTCGCCCTCATAGGCCGTCCCCTCAAGGGTCATGTGGTGGCAACCCGCCCCGGCCACTCGATCAACACTACGTTTGCCAAGAAGCTGCGCCGCGAGATCAAGCAGCACGACGTGCTTGCTCCCGTCTATAACCCCAACATTGCTCCGGTGATGGACAATCAGCGCATCCGTGAGCTCCTTCCCCACCGCTATCCCATGCAGCTCGTCGACAAGATCATCGAGATGGGTACCAACTATATCGTGGGCGTGAAGAACGTGACCGCCAACGAGCCTTTCTTCCCCGGCCACTTCCCCCAGGAACCCGTGATGCCCGGCGTGCTTCAGATCGAGGCCATGGCGCAGACCGGCGGCCTGCTCGTGCTCTCGGCCGTGGATGAGCCCGAGCGCTACTCCACCTACTTCATGAAGATCGACAACGTGAAATTCCGCAGCAAGGTGGTGCCCGGCGACACACTCCTGTTCCACGTATCATTTATGACCGAGCTCCGTCGCGGCATGGCCCAGATGAAGGGCTACGCTTTCGTGGGCGACAAGATCGTGAGCGAGTGTGAGTTCATGGCTCAGATTATCAAGAATAAGTAACATAGAAACACAGCTATAGACATGAAACAACCATTATCATATATCCATCCCGCCGCCAAGATAGCTCCCAGCGTAGTGATAGATCCCTTTGTCACTATCGAGCAGAATGTAGAGATAGGCGAGGGCACACGCATCGGCTCCAACGTCACCATCATGGAAGGCGCACGCATCGGTAAAAACTGCACCATCTTCCCCGGAGCCGTGATTTCGGCCGTACCTCAGGACCTCAAGTTCCGCGGCGAAGACACCGTGGCCATCATCGGCGACAATACCACCATACGCGAGTGCGTGACCGTCAACCGCGGCACCGCTGCCAAGGGCAAGACCGTAGTGGGCAGCAACTGCCTCATCATGGCCTACAGCCACGTGGCTCACGACTGCGTGGTGGGCGACAACGTAATTATCTCCAACGCTACCCAGCTTGCAGGCGAGGTGGTAGTGGACAACTTCGCTGTGATAGGCGGCGGCACGCTCGTGCATCAGTTCTGCCACATCGGCCCCCACGTAATGATTCAGGGCGGCGCCCTCATCAACAAGGATATCCCTCCCTACGTCAAGGCCGCCCGCGAACCCATCTCTTACGTAGGCGTCAACTCGATAGGCCTGCGCCGTCGCGGCTTCTCCAACGAGACAATCTGCGAAATTCAGGATATCTACCGCTACCTTTACCTCTCGGGTCTCAACTTCTCTGACGCCGTGGAGCGCATAGAGGCCGAGCTTCCCGCATCAAAGGAGCGCGACGAAATCATCCAGTTTGTACGCAACTCCAAGCGTGGCATCATCCGCGGCTACGTATAATCCCCGCACCCCGCATATCCCCTTACGAAACAGCCGCCCCACCCGGGCGGCTGCTTTGATATGGTAGGCTTTTGATGAGTTTGATATCGGGAAGTAGAGAGAAACTTTCGAGAGGTGAAGATTAGTGCGAATGATGGCTGGAAGCCCGATGTTGTCAATAACCGCGGATGGAAGTCCGCGGAGTGGATAATCTACTAAAAATTGAGCTCCGGAGGAGCGATGTTGTGTGGGCAACTCACACAACATCGCTCTTTCAGAGCTCAGAATCATGACTTTTTCTATGCCGCGCACTTACATGCGCGGTTAATGACAACGACGCCACTCCGTGGCTGAGATTACCGGCTCCAACCTCGTAACTTTCAAGCATGTTGTAGGCATGTAATTATCAGAATCCAAGCACTTTAGTGCGGGGAAGGCGGGAAAGGGATAGTTGCGTCAGGGTAGGACGCATAGTGTGAAGTGGATTGCTGCGGGTGCGTTTGCTAACTCACACAAAGCGTCCCACCTGGACGCAGGTTATAGATCATATGCTTTCCCCGCACTAAAGTACGGGGTTTCTGACAATTACGTGCCTCCGGCACGCCTTGGCTTTACGACGCGTGAGCTTCCCATTTGTGGGTAAAGCATAGTCGCACAGCGACGTCCCTACGAAAAAAATGCGCCGGGAAGTTGGAAAAACGGCAGAAATCGCCGAAAACGTGTTGGAAAAGTGGGTTAAAAAGTGTTACATAGCAGAAAATGAGGTTGTTATGACTGCCAGGGGAAGTTGTTTTGATAATTGATGAACGTGTTCATGGGTGTATTATATTTAACTCATTGATTTGCAGGGATATCGCTTTGCGACTAACCTTTGCGCACAAATGGGATGCCAAAAGGGCGCCCGTAGGTCGCC
>CAYZFG010000121.1:0-4309 GCA_964477665.1 uncultured Staphylococcus sp. | reverse complement strand
ATTAAAACAAAAAAATCCCCAAATTATTTGGAATTTAACATAGAATACGTGAGAGCCGTACATGTTGCTCGTCCCACGTATAGAGGCCCTGGAATTGCCCGAATCAGCTGAACGAGCAACGGGTTACAGAGGCCTCACGCAAATATGCAATCGCAGCCACTAATAACATTCACATGCTAATGGTGGCGAATATACATATCCACATAAGCCATCTACCGTTGCTACAATCTTGACTGATTCAAAGAAATTTTCCAGGTTTCTATACGTCAAGAAAGAGCGTAAGTAAACGCTTTTTCGTATGTCATTGCACCCGCCCTCATAGCCCTCATCGGGCCTCTGTTGACGATATGCAACTACAAAGGTACGCCAATATTTTGGATTTTCCTAACGGCGGATTGTTAAATAATGGCACACGGTTTACCTATGAAAATAAATACATCGCTGTGCTACTATTCATTACTCACAAATGGGTGACTAAAAGGCGCCCGCAAGGTCGCCGATTGTAGCTGCTCGGAACGGCTCTTTAATCGGCGGCCTAACAGACGCCATTGAAATGATTATCAACACATTCCCCGAACGCCTCCGCTGAGCTCCGGCGGTCGGGGCTACGAGTAATTCGGCGACGTGCGGACGCCTTTTATAGTTTTATATAACGGTTGGTAGCCCCGATCTGTGGGTAATACACCCGACACACCATCTATCGCCGTGGTCGCTGCGGCGGGGGTCAGCGACCCCCGCTCCATAGCTGCGACGTCCCTACACCCGACTCTTAACTATGACCTGAAAAATGTGTTTTACTCCACTTCGGCGAGAACGCGGGCGAGAGAGTGGTGGAAGTCGGCCGCAGAGGGGAATTTTTCTTTGAAGGGCGCTTTGCCGGTGGTGTCGATGTAGCCCCACTTTGATTTTGCTCCGGTGCGCACTCGCGCGAAGCCTTCGCTGAACGGTTCGACTTGGGCATACTTGGCGGGAATTACGTATTCGCCCGCCTCGTTGATATATCCTTCCTTGTCGCCGCAGCGCGAGGGGGCGAGTCCGTCGTGAAATATCGGTGCGGGAGCGGCCGCTTCGGGAGCGGGCACTTCGAGGCCTTGTGTATTGATATAGCTCATTTTTCCTCCGGCCATCACGCGGGCAATACCACCCTGGAAATCAGTGGCGTTGTCATATTCGGGCGCGATCTTGTACTGGCCCGCGGGGTCAATGTATCCGTAGCGCCCTTGATCGCACACCCATGCGAGGCCGTCGTGAAACTCGCCGGCATATTCATATTTCGGCTCGACCACATAGGCGCCCGTGCGGTCAATATAGCCATATTTTCCGCCCGACATCACGAGGGCTACGCCGCTGTGAAAGTCCCACGCCTTGTCATATTCAGGCGCGATCACATACTCGCCCTCGCGATTGATGAAGCCCCACTTGTCGTCGAGCATCACAAGGGCAATGCCATCGTGGAAGTCGCCTGCCGATTGATATTGAGGCTCTATGACCGTAGCTCCGGAGCGGTCAATGTAACCGCGCCGCCAGTCAATCTTTACCACGGCCAAGTCTTCGCTGAAGTCGCTTGCGCCGTCATACTTGGGCTCTATCACATATTCGCCTTTGGTATTGATGAAGCCCCAAAGTAGCCTCTTTGCTTTTGCCATAATCGTTGAGTGTGAGTATATATAGAGTTATAACAATGGCAGGCTTTATTATGTTTTCAAGCGGAGAATCAGAAAAAATTTCAACTCTCGTGTAAAATTTACACAAAAATATTTGGTGGATAAAAATATTGGCCATATCTTTGCGGTGTAAAATTTACACAACAATCATTTCAACCCCTATGGACGAGAAAAAATATTGCTACAAATACCCTCATCCGGCCGTGACGACCGACTGTGTGATATTCGGGTTTGACGGCGTGGAGCTCAACGTGCTACTCATCGAGCGAGGCATCGAGCCCTTCAAGGGGCGCTGGGCTTTTCCGGGCGGATTTGTGAATATCGACGAGTCGGCTGAGGATGGCGCGCGCCGCGAGCTTCGCGAGGAGACGGGGCTTGAAAACGCCTATATGGAGCAGTTTCACACTTTCAGTGCCCCGAGCCGCGACCCCCGCGAGCGAGTAATCACCATAGCCTATCTGGCGCTTGTGAAGATGCAGCAGGTGAAAGGGGGCGACGATGCGGCAGACGCCCGGTGGTTTCCGATAAGTAAGGTGCCGCAGTTGGCCTTTGACCACGATGTGATACTCCGCGAGGCACTCCACCGCCTGCGCGAGCGCATCCACTTCTACCCCATAGGCCACGACTTGCTGCCTGAGAAGTTTACCATCAAGGAATTGCAGAGCCTGTATGAGGGGATATTAGGCATACGGTTTGACCGCCGCAACTTTGCCAAGAAAATGCTTCACCTCGACATCCTCACCCAGCTCGACGAGACAGCATGGCCCACCCCCAAGCGCGAGGCTTTTCTCTACACATTTAATCTCGAAAAGTACAATGAGCTAAAGCAGCGCGGCTTCCGCCTGGAGTTTTAAAAATCATTTCATACATCACCGGCCACACTTCATACATCGCGCCGCCATTCGCTTGGCCACATATTATGACATTTCTAATTTTGCATTAAATAATAAAACAAAAACAACTATGAACTTCTTCAATCTTTTCAAAAAACACGAACCCGTATCCGCTCCCGTAAGCGAGCCAGCACCCTCAGCCAATGCCACATCACGCCGCATCCACAATCTCATCATTCTCGATGAAAGCGGGTCGATGTACTCGATCTACAGCGCCGCTCTTTCAGGCGTAAACGAGACGCTTCAGACTATCCGCCAGGCGCAGAAGGACCATGCCAATCAATCCCACTTCGTGACTCTCGTATCGTTCAGCTCCAGTCGCTACAACGAGATTTACCACGACACGCCCGCCGATAAGGCCGCTGACATCAACGAGCGCCAGTATCAGCCCGGCGGGTGCACGCCCCTCTTTGACGCCATGGGTAGGGCTCTGACCGAGCTCCGCACCAAGGTGGCCGACGGCGATGTAGTGCTCGTAACGGTGGTGACCGACGGCGAGGAAAACAGCTCGACCGAATACGACGGCCGCGCAATCAAGGCCCTCATCGAGGAACTCAAAAAGCGCGACTGGGTATTCACTTACATCGGTGCCAACCAGAATGTAGAGGCCGTGGCTGCTTCGATGTCGATCGACAATCATCTGTCGTTTAACGCCACCGATGAGGAAATCCGCGAGATGTGGCAGAAGGAATCCACGGCACGCAAGCGCTTCTTTGACCGCGCCGCTACCAGTGAGCCCATGGCGACCCTTTCAAAGAATTACTTCGACTTGTAACGGTTCGCGCTATGAAACGCACACACACCCGACCCGCTTTATCTCCCGCGAGATAAAGCGGGTAATTACTCACTTTCAACCCATAAGATTATGATTAATACTTACAATGCCAAGAGCGTGATACTCGGGGCGATATGCGGCGACATAATGGGCTCGCAATACGAGTTTCACCCCACGAAAAATTATAATTTCATGTTTCCCGCACCTTACAGCCGGTTTACTGACGATACCGTATGCACCATCGCCGTAGCCGATGCCTTAGTGCGCGGCATACCATTTGACCGCTCGCTCCGCGAATGGTGTCGCAAATACCCGCGCGCCGGTTATGGCGGAATGTTTCGCGTGTGGGTATTCTACGACCACGCCGAGCCCTACAACAGTTGGGGCAACGGCTCTGCCATGCGCGTAAGCGCCATAGGCGCCTACGGACGTTCGCTCGACGAAGTGCTCGAACTTGCCCGACTGTCAGCCGAAGTAACCCACAATCACCCCGAAGGCGTGAAAGGAGCCGGGGCGACCGCCGCTGCCATCCACCTTGCGCTCACCGGCCACACCAAAGCCGAGATAAAGACAGAAATCGAGACCCGATTCCACTATGACCTCAGCCGCCCTTACGCCGACATTCAGCCCGGCTACAGCTTTGAAGTCAGCTGCATGCGGTCAGTCCCCGAGTCGATAATCTGCTTTCTTGAGAGCACTGACTACGAGTCGGCAGTAAGGAAAGCCGTAGCGATGGGCGGCGACGCCGACACTATGGCCGCCATCACCGGCGGAATAGCCGCAGCATACTACGGCGAAATCCCCACACACATCCTCGACTACGCACTCCACCACCTCCCCACCGACATAAAGCACGTAATCACCGCCTTCACCTCCCTCCCCCGCTTCAAGTGACAATGGCACTTATCATTGCTGAGGATATTCAGTTAATAGCCGGAGGTGTTGCGGAGAAAGATCCGCGATAATCTTTATATTCG
>CAYZFG010000120.1:0-4412 GCA_964477665.1 uncultured Staphylococcus sp. | reverse complement strand
TTAGGCCGCGTTAGGGACTTCCACCCGTTAGATTATGCCCATGTCGGGCGAACTACACGCCGCGGGCGGGGCCGGGTGGCTCCGCCCGCGGTGGGATGAGGGTGGGATGATCAGATGTCTTCTTCGATTGAGAAATCGTCGGGCAGATCGTCGTCAAAGTCGTCCTGGATCATGTCTTCGTCGATTTCGGGCTCTTCCATCTTATTGTTGTTTTTGCGTGAAGAGCTTTTCTTGCCTGACTTGGCTTTCTCCTTGGCCTTCTCGGGGAGGGCGGCCATGATCTTGGCTTCGAGCTCGGCGGCAAGTTCGGGATTGTCTTGAATGGCGCGCTTGGCAGCGTCGCGTCCCTGAGCAATCTTGGTGCCGTCGTAGCTGAACCATGAGCCTGACTTGGTGATGACGCCGGTGTCTACGCCCAGGTCGATGATCTCGCCCGAGCGGGAGATGCCTTCGCCAAACATGATGTCAAACTCGGCGCGCTTGAATGGGGGCGCCACCTTGTTTTTCACTACCTTGACCTTGGTGAGCTTGCCCAGCACATCGTCGCCGTCCTTGATAGCGGTGGAGGGGCGGATGTCGACACGCACCGAGGCATAGAATTTCAGGGCGTTGCCGCCTGTTGTGGTCTCGGAGGGGCCAAACATCTGGCCTATCTTGTCGCGGAGCTGATTGATGAAGATGCAGCATGTGCCGGTGCGTGCTATGGCGCCGGTGAGCTTGCGCATGGCCTGTGACATGAGGCGGGCGTGGAGACCCACGCTGCGGTCGCCCATGTCGCCGTCGATTTCGCTCTTGGGGGTAAGGGCGGCCACGGAGTCGATGACGAGGATGTCGATGGCCGACGAGCGGATGAGCTGCTCGGCGATTTCGAGCGCCTGCTCGCCATTGTCGGGCTGCGCCATGAGGAGATTGTTGACGTCAACGCCCAGCTGCTCGGCATAATAGCGGTCAAAAGCGTGCTCGGCGTCGATGATGGCGGCGATACCGCCGGCCTTCTGCGCTTCAGCTATGGCGTGGATGGCAAGGGTGGTCTTACCTGACGATTCGGGACCGAATATCTCGATGATACGGCCACGGGGATAGCCGCCTACGCCTAAGGCGAAGTTAAGACCGATGGACCCGGTGGGTATCACTTCGACCTTTTCCACACTTTCATCGCCGAGCTTCATGATGGCGCCGCGGCCGTAAGACTTCTCGATCTGACCGAGAGCCTGCTGGAGAGCGTTGAGCTTCACTGCTGCGAGGTCTTTCTCATCGACCGGGGCTGCGGCTCGCTTGGCGGTAGTTTTTTTCTTTTCCATATTATATAAGGTGTTAAATTTTTACTTGGTGGATGGGCGGGCATCAGTGCCCGGCCCTGATTTATAACGCAAAGTTACGTCATAAAGCGTGCCGAATCAATACCCACGGGTGTTAAAAATCGCAAATTCCGCAGCTTATTCAGCCAGGGGAGCGGCGGCGGTGTAGGTGCGGGAGGCGAGTTCGGTATTAAACATGTAGAGGCCCATGCCGTTGTCGCCTATCATGCGGAGCTTGTCGATGAGCTCGCGGGCGGTATTTTCTTCCTCGACCTGCTCGGTGACAAACCATGCCAGGCGGTCGCGCGTAGCGTAGTCTTTCTCAGCCTCGGCAAGGTGGTAGAGATTGTTGATGAGCGAGGTCACCTTCTGCTCGTGCTCAAGGGTGGCCTTGAAGGCGTCGATAGGGCTCTCCCACTTCACGGGCACGGCGTCGATAGCCTTAAGCTCCACGCGGCCGCCGCGCTGATTGATGTAGTTCATGAAGATGAGGGCATGGTCCTGCTCTTCCTTAAACTGGACTTTAAACCAGTTGGCCACGCCGGGAAGGCCCTCGGCCTCGAAGTGCATGCCCATTGAGAGATAGAGATAAGCGCTCCAGAGTTCGGCATTGATCTGAGCGTTGAGTGCGTCTTGAATTTTAGGAGTCAACATGATAATTACAGTTTTAGAGTTGATGATATATTGATATGCAAATTTAGAAAAAAATTTCGTAATTTTGTGACCGATGAAACTTCTACGCCTGATGACACTGATACTCGTAGCCGCAGCCATGGGTTGCGGCCTGACCACATCGTGTCGCATAAGCTACAAGCTCAATGGCTCGGCCATAGACTATAACGTTTACAAAAACATTTCGGTTGGCAACTTCCCCATACGCGCGGCTCTGGTCTACCCACCGCTTCAGCAGACATTTGAAAACGAGTTGCTTGACTACATCGCCCGCAATACCCGCCTCACCGTGCTCGAAGGCAACACGCCCGCCGATCTCGAACTCGAAGGCGAAATCACCGGCTACAGCCTCTCGCCTCAGGCCGTGACCGAGGATGCCTATGCCTCGCAGACGCGACTGACCATACAGGTGCGCGTGAAGTATACCGATACCCGCGCCGAGGGCAAGGACATCGACCAGACATTCAGTGCCTACCGCGACTTTGACGCCTCGCAGATGCTTACCGACGTGCAGGATGAGCTCTGCCAGCAGATATCGAAAGAACTTGTCGAACTGATTTTCAACGCCACCCTGGGCGACTGGTAACCTACTATGAGCGAGGAACTTCTCACCCGTTACGCCCGCGCCGCCGCTGACCCGCAGGCTCCGCGACTCTCCACCGGGGAGCTGCTCGCTCTTACGCATGAATACCCCTGGTGGCCCGCCCCCGCCATCGAGCTCCTGCGCCGGACTGACTCAGGCCTCGACACCGAGACCCGCGAGCACCTGCGCAACATCATAGCCCTCAACTGCACTGACCGCGCTGCGCGCCCCGCCCTCACCAGCGACCGCGGCGACCTCCTGGCGCAGTTCTATCCCCCGGAGCGATCATCGGCAGCCGCGACTACCGACGATGCCATATCCACCTTCCTCGAAACCTACGGCCACTCCTCGCCCGAAGAAGACCGCCTGCTGGAGCAGATGATCTTTAATCCCGTGCCTGACTATGGTGCCGTGCTTGCCGTGGACGATGAAGAAGACTCAGCCTCGCCCTTCGACGCATTCGTAAAAGCGTTTTCTGATGAGAGTGGAGAGGGGAGAGTGGAGAGCGGAGAGAGTTCTGAGAGGGAAGAGCGGAGAGTGGAGAGCGGAGAGATTATTGAGGTCGCTGAGTCCGCTGATTCCACTGAGAGTCATCGCAAGGCTGCGCCGGCTCCGGCGTCGTCTCTAAGCGAAAGTTTAGCAAAAATTTACATAAAACAGGGCCGTTATAACAAGGCTTACGAAATTATCCTGCATCTTTACTTGAATAATCCAAAAAAAAGTATTTACTTTGCAGACCAATTACGCTTCTTGAGAAAACTCATGCTCAACAGCGACTATTCCAACCAAGCAACCAATTAAAAAAATCACTAAAAAGCAAGAATAATCATGCTCTATTATCTTCTGATCATCCTCACCCTCATCTGCGCCGTGCTTCTCATCGCAGTGGTACTTGTACAGAAATCCAAGGGTGGCGGTCTGTCATCGACCTTTGCCGGTTCTAACCAGATTATGGGTGTGCGCCGCACCACCAACTTTATCGAGAAACTCACCTGGTCACTCGCCGGCCTCATCTGCCTGCTGGCCATCCTCTCGACCTACGCCATGCCCCACGCCATCACAGCCAAAGCTTCAAAGGTAGCCCCCGTAGCTACGGAGCAGACCGTAGGCGGTGACTTCGACGTGCCCGCTCCCGCAGCTCCCGCTCCCGCACCCGTGGCCGCTCCCGAAGCCGGAGAATAATACCCACCACACCGAAAGCCTCTCATGAAGCAAGGGGGTCGTGCCCGCTCAGCGAGGCCGTAACCCTGAATTTCATGACAAAGCATATAGCCTGCACGACGATAATTCGCGCGGGCTTTTCATGTATACATCACCTTACTGTATGAACGACCTTAAAAGCCTCATATTCCGCTTCGTGCCGCCCTACAAGAAGTATCTCGCACTGAATATCTTCTTCAACATCCTGGCGGCATTCCTCACCCTCTTTTCATTTGCGGTGATCATCCCCATCCTGGAGATGCTCTTCAAGGTCAAGGAGGATGTATATGGCTACATGCCCATAGGCAGCGCCTCGCTCAAGGAAGTGATACTCAACAACTTCTACTACTACACCCAGGAATGTATCGCAGCATGGGGCCCGTCGATGACCCTCGCCGCCCTTGCAGCCCTGCTCGTGGTGATGACCGCGCTGAAGACCGGCACCACTTACCTGAGCTCTTACTTCGTGATACCGATGCGCTCGGGTATCGTGCGCGACATCCGTAATCAGCTCTACGACAAGATACTGTCGCTCCCGTTGTCGTTTTTCACCTCCGAGCGCCGCGGCGACGTGCTCTCGCGCATGAGCGGCGACGTGGCCGAGATCGAAAACTCCATCATGGCCTCGCTCGACATGCTGTTCAAGAATCCCGTGATGA
>CAYZFG010000119.1:0-4622 GCA_964477665.1 uncultured Staphylococcus sp. | reverse complement strand
ACCGACAGCGAGGTATTCGGCTTCTCGCAGGTCAACTCCGAGCACTGCCGCCACAAGATTTTCAACGGCTCTTTCGTAATCGACGGTGAGGAAAAGCCTCTCTCGCTCTTCAAGCTTATCAAAAAGACTTCACAGGAGAATCCCAACGGCCTCGTTTCGGCCTACAAGGATAACGTGGCTTTCGTGAAAGGCCCGGTCGTAGAGCAGTTCTACCCAGTCAACCCTGACCGCCCCGACTATTTCGAGGTGCGCGACCTGCCCACGGTGCTTTCACTCAAGGCCGAGACTCACAACTTCCCCACCACCGTAGAGCCCTTCAACGGCGCTGCCACGGGTACGGGCGGTGAGATCCGCGACCGTCTGGGTGGCGGACGCGCATCGCTTCCTCTGGCAGGTACTGCTGTATATATGACCTCCTATCCCCGCATGAGCGAGCGTCACCGCTGGGAGCTGATGATGGATCCCCGCGTGTGGCTCTACCAGACTCCATGCGAGATTCTCATCAAGGCGTCAAACGGCGCTTCAGACTTCGGCAATAAGTTTGGCCAGCCGCTCATCTGCGGTTCGCTTCTCACCTTTGAGCACGACGAAAATGGCCGCATGTATGCCTACGACAAGGTGATAATGCTCGCCGGAGGTGTGGGTTACGCCGCTTCCAAAGATGCCCTTAAGGCCGTGCCCGAAGAGCACCAGGCCGTAGTGGTGATGGGTGGCGACAACTACCGCATCGGTATGGGCGGCGGCGCCGTATCGAGCGTCGAGACCGGGCAATATGCCTCGGGCATCGAGCTCAACGCCGTGCAGCGTGCCAACCCCGAGATGCAGAAGCGCGTGTCAAACGTAATACGCGCCCTCGCTGAAAACGACAACAACCCCATCGTGTCGATCCACGACCACGGAGCCGGCGGCCACCTCAACGCCCTCTCGGAACTCGTGGAGGAGACCGGCGGTATCATCCATATCGACAAGCTCCCCGTGGGCGACAAGACCCTCTCGTCGCGCGAAATCATCGGCAACGAGTCGCAGGAGCGCATGGGTATGGTGATGGACAAGAAGGATGTGGACTACGTAGGCCGCATCGCCGAGCGCGAGCGCGCCCCCATGTATGTGGTGGGCGAGACCACGGGCGATGACCGCTTCGTGTTTGAGCAGGCCGACGGCGTGCGTCCCATCGACCTTGCGATGAGCGACATGTTTGGCTCATCGCCCAAGACCACCCTTACCGACAATACTGTCAAGACCGAGTATGCCGACGTGGAATATGATCCCTCTCAGCTTGAGCAGTCGATAGCCGACGTGCTCTCGCTCGAAGCCGTGGCATGCAAGGACTGGCTCACCAACAAGGTTGACCGCTCCGTGACCGGCAAGATCGCCCGCCAGCAGTGTCAGGGCGAGATTCAGCTCCCGCTGTCAGACTGCGGCGTGGTAGCCCTCGACTACACCGGTACCCGCGGCATCGCCACTTCCATAGGCCACGCTCCTCAGGTAGCGCTCATCGACGCCGCCCGCGGCAGCCGTCTGGCCATCGCCGAGTCGCTCACCAATATCGTGGGCACGCCTCTTGCTGAAGGTCTTAAATCAGTGTCGCTCAGCGCCAACTGGATGTGGCCTTGTAAGAATCCCGGCGAAGACGCAGCCCTCTATTCAGCCGTGCAGGCCTGCAGCGATTATGCCTGCGCCCTCGGCATCAACATCCCCACCGGCAAGGACTCCCTGTCGATGACTCAGAAATACGGCGACCGCAAGGTCTATGCCCCCGGCACCGTGATCATCTCGGCCGCCGGCGAGGTGAGCGACGTGAAGAAGACACTCACCCCCGTGCTCACCGCCAAGCCCTCGCGTCTCTATTATATCTCATTCTCCAAGGGCTCGCTCGCCCTGGGCGGCTCAGCCTTTGCCCAGACCCGCAACCGACTTGGCGCCGAAGCTCCTGAAGCAGCCGATGCAGAGAAGTTTGCCGCCACGTTCAATGCCGTGCAGCGTCTCGTAGCCGAGGGCAAGCTCCTCGCCGCTCACGACGTATCGGCCGGCGGTCTGGTCACCACGCTCCTCGAAATGGCCTTTGCCGACACCAAGACCGGTATCGACTTCAACGCCGATGCCTTCAAGGCTGCCGGTGAGACTGACCTCATGAAGATACTTTTCGCCGAGAACCCCGCCCTCGTGGTTCAGCTCTACGACGACGATGTAAAGGCACTCGACGCCGAGCTCAACGCCGCCGGCGCCACATGGATGGAAATAGGCGCGGTCACCACCGGTCGCACCCTGGCTATCAACCACGCCGGCAAGCGTCATGAAATCTCTATCGACGCCATGCGCGACGTGTGGTTCCACACCTCTTATCTGATGGATGCCGTGCAGAGCGGCGAGACCTGCGCCCGCAAGCGCCTCGACAATTACAAGCACCAGCCCATCGTCTACAAGCTCCCCGAGAACTTCGACGGCACCCTCGCCTCGCGCGGCATAGCCCTGCGCCACACCGGCGACGCTCCCCGCGTCAAGGCAGCCATCATCCGCGAGAAGGGCGTAAACGGCGACCGCGAAATGGCCTACTCTCTCTATCTGGCCGGATTTGATGTCAAGGACGTACACATGACCGACCTCATGAGTGGCCGCGAGACTCTTGACGAAGTCAACATGATAGTATTCTGCGGCGGATTCTCTAATTCCGACGTACTCGGTTCGGCCAAGGGCTGGGCCGGAGGCTTCCTCTGGAACGAGACCGCTCAGGCCACCATACGCCGCTTCTACGAGCGCCCCGATACACTCTCGCTGGGTATATGCAACGGTTGCCAGCTCATGATCGAGCTCAACCTCATCAACCCCGAGCACAGCGAGCGCACCCGCATGCTCCACAACGACAGCCACAAGTTTGAGTCGCAGTTCCTGGGCGTCACCATCCCCGAAAACAATTCGGTAATGTTCTCGACCCTTGCCGGCACCACCCTCGGAATCTGGGTGGCTCACGGCGAAGGCAAGTTTGCCATGCCGCTCGCTGAAGACAAGTATTGCGTGGTGGCCAAGTATGCCTACGACCAATATCCCGCCAACCCCAACGGCTCTGACTACAACGTGGCCGGAGTGTGCTCGCCCGACGGTCGTCACCTTGCCATGATGCCCCACCTTGAGCGCGCCATCTTCCCGTGGCAGTGCGGCTACTGGCCCGCCGATGTCAAGGCCGAGGTAACACCGTGGATAGATGCGTTTATCAACGCACGCCGCTGGATAGAAAATTGCGCCGGAAAGTGAGCTAAATTGCAGAAAAATTGTTAACTTTGTCGCATTAACCTCTACAATAGTAACTAATTTAACTTTTAACGTATATGAGTCTTAACATCATTGTGCTCGCCAAGCAGGTACCCGACACCCGCAACGTGGGCAAAGATGCAATGAAAGAAGATGGCACCATCAACCGTGCAGCACTGCCCGCCATCTTCAATCCCGAGGACCTCAACGCCCTCGAGCAGGCACTCCGCCTCAAGGACGCTAATCCCGGATCTACCGTGACACTCCTCACCATGGGTCTTCCCCGTGCCGCCGAGATCATCCGCGAGGCTATGTATCGCGGTGCCGATACCGGTATCGTATTGACCGACCGCGCATTAGGTGGTGCCGACACCCTGGCTACCTCCTACTCGCTGGCTCAGGCTGTAAAGAAATTCGGCAACTTCGACATCATCCTCGGCGGTCGTCAGGCCATCGACGGTGATACCGCTCAGGTAGGCCCCCAGATCGCCGAGAAGCTCGGTATACCTCAGGTGACCTACGCTGAAGAGATCCTTGACCTCAGCGATGGCCACGTGACCGTGAAGCGCCGCCTCGAAAACGGCGTTGAGACCGTAAAGGCTCCCCTGCCCTGCGTGGTGACCGTCAACGGCTCGGCTGCTGACTGCCGTCCCCGCAACGCCATGCTCGTGCAGAAATATAAATATGCCGCATCACCCTCAGAGGTGGCCAAGCTCGACGACGTCCGCAAGGGTCTGCTCGAAAAGCGCCCCTATCTCAACCTCCAGGAATGGAGCGCCGCTTACGTCGACGCTGATCCCGAGCAGATAGGTCTCCCCGGCTCGCCCACTAAGGTGAAGAATGTTGAAAACGTGGTGTTCACCGCCAAGGAAAGCCTCCGTCTCGACGACAACGACCAGCAGATCGAAGACCTCGTGAAGGAGCTCATCGCCAACCACACTATCGGCTAACAATCTCATACCCCACACTCACACAATGGACAAGAACAATCTCATAGTATATCTCGAAATCGAGGACGGAAAGGTTGCCGACGTCAGCCTTGAACTTCTCACCAAAGGCCGCGTGCTCGCCTCTCGCTTAGGCGTGAAACTCGAAGCCGTGGTGCTCGGCGACAAGCTCGACACCGTAGAAGAGCAGGTATTCCCCTACGGAGTCGACACCCTCTACAAAGTGCAGGATGACCGCCTCTCGCCCTATACCTCCAATCCCCACTCGGCAGTGCTCATCAACCTCTTCAAGGAAATCAAGCCCCAGATCTGCCTCATGGGTGCAACCTGCATAGGCCGCGACCTCGGTCCCCGCGTAAGCTCGTGCCTCCACAGCGGTCTTACCGCTGACTGCACCGCTCTGGAAATCGGCGACCACACTGACCCCAA
>CAYZFG010000118.1:0-4735 GCA_964477665.1 uncultured Staphylococcus sp. | reverse complement strand
GGGGCGGAGCGGTCGAAGTAGATCGCTTCCCATCCGGCATTGACGGCGCCTGCGATGTCGGTAGCGAGATTGTCGCCTACGAGAAGGTGTCGGCCGGGATTACGCTCGCCGGTCTGCTCCATGGCGTGGCGGTAAATGCCTATGGCAGGCTTGTTTATACCTATGTGGTCACTGAGAACGATGATGTCGATGTAGGGCGAGATGCCGTTGTGATCGAGTTTGCGGTACTGCACTTGCTGAAAACCGTTGGAGAGGATGCCGGTGCGATAGTTATGGTCGCGCAGCCATGTGAGGAGCTCGCCTGCTCCCGGCATGAGCACGCGTTGCTGAGCCATGATGTCGAGGTAGAGCGGATCGAGGCTGTCGGCAAGGGCGTAAAGCTCGTTGGGCGTGCCGGTGAAAAATGGTCGGATAGGAGCACTCATACGCTCGATGCGCAGATACTCGCGTGTCACTTCTCCCAGAGCATAACGTCGCCACAGGTCGGCATTGGATGCCACATAGTCAGCCACCCACGTGTCGACACTCGGTATCCAGCGGTCGAGCCGGGCCTCCTCGTAAAGGAGCCGGAGGGCAATGCGCGCTATGGCGTGAAAGTCGATGAGAGTATCGTCGAGGTCGAGCCACACCACGGTGGGTCGCACTGGGAGGGTGAGTTGCTTAGATTTCATTGATTTTCCACCATTTATATGACATATCAGGATCGTCGGTCACATCGCGGCCCTCGATGGAGCGTAGCCAGCGCACCACTTTTACCGTGACGGGCAGGATGAGGATTTCGTAGAAAGTCTTGAGGAAAGTCTGCGTCACAATGAGCATCACAATTTCGCTCCACGCCAGTATGCCGCCGAAGGCTATAGGGAAGAAGATCACCGAATCGACACCCTCGCCGAACAGCGATGACAGGATAGCACGCACGGAAAACCCTTTACCCTTATGGGCGATCTTCATGCGCGACATCACATAGGCATTGACCATCGAGCCGCATAGAAAGGCTATAAAACTTGCGGCGAATACGCGGGGCACGGCTCCGAAGATAGTCTCCATCGCCTCCTGATGATTCCACGAGTCGGCCCCGGGGAGAAGCAGGCCGAGCTGGAGCAGGAGCGCCACCAGGAGCGCCATGCCAAATCCCAGCCATATTACCAGTCGGGCTTTTGAAAATCCGTATACCTCCACTATGCAGTCGTTGATGATATAGGAGATGGGAAACACCACCACTCCGGCGGTGATGGTGAGAAAGCCTAAGTCGACCGTCTTTATCTCCATGAGATTGCTCACAATCAGGCAGGTGCAGAAAATCACCGCTAAGATCATGAACGTCACCGAGACTTCGGGCCGCTTGACTGTTGAAGTGTCTCGATCAGAATTCCGCATCGTCGATAAAAGTATTGGCAAACTCGCGCACGCAGCCTTGGCCGCCGCTGAGAGTCATGATTTCGATACCGTCTACAGCCTTCACCTGCGGCATGGCGTCGGCCGGGCAAGCAGGATGACCCACCGCGCGGAGCAGTTGCAGACAGTTGACATCGTCGCCTATATAAGCCACGTCGGCCAGATCCACGCCAGCCTCGTCACAAATCGCTTTTACAGCTTCGAGCTTTCCGCCGAAGCGCTTGCCCTGCACGAGGAAATCCACGCCGAGCTTCTGAGCGCGTCGCTCCACTATGGTAGTGTTCTCGCTCGTCACGATACCCACCTTTATGCCTTGACGCTGAAGAAGTTGCAGCCCCATGCCGTCGCGAGTATTGAATCGCTTCATATAATCACCGTCGGCTGTGTAATACATTCCGCCGTCGGTGAGCGTACCGTCTACGTCGGTAAGAAATATCTTGATTTGTTCCATATAAAGGTAAACGGAAATAAGTGGCGCATATTGTTTTACGGCAGCTCGCGACTCACTTTGCGCATGGCGCATTTAAGTCCCGGCGAGAGTGGTTGCAGCCGCAGCATGTCGAGGCGCGATTGCAGTTCGGCCACGAGCTCGGGATAATGCCGGCACATCTTTGCGGCCGTGTAAAGGCTGAAGCAACGTATGGCGTATGGCTCGCACTCGGCATTGATGCGCGCGAGACAGTAGTCGAGGAAGTCGGTGCGGATACTGTCGGGATCATACTCCTGATTGCGCAGCAGTTGGAGAAGCATCCGCTTTCTTGCCGTGTCAGTCTCGGAGAGTAAACAATCTATCAGTCGGGATTGCAATGATTGAAGCCATGCTGAGTGGCTTGCGCCAAGATGCGTGACGCACCAAAGCGCATTTTTACCCACGCGGCCACTTCCGTTCAGGGCCACATCAATCAGCGCGGAGCGATTTTCTTCACTCTCCTCAGCCCAGGCCACCACCCGCCGTATGTCGGGTATATTCAAGCGCCTCGATAATATTTCATTCAGATTCATGTGAGCGGATTATGTAGTCAAAGAGATCAAAGCGACTGAATCCCATGGATTTAAGCGTCTTAATGCTGAGCACCCGGTCCTCGTCGGTATTATAATCAGGGATCAGAGGAATTCTTATCAGGCAATCGCCCTGTCGGCCACTATCGGCTATGAGCTGCAGGTTTTCCATGACCTTACTGTTGTCCTTACCTGTATACGTGCGATAAATTGCGGGATTCATATCCTTAATATCAATAATAAAAAGGTCAGTGACGCCGAGGAGTTGCTCGATATTCTCGCGTGGAACATTGAGCGACGTCTCGATATTTATCTTCCATTCGTCGCCGCATATCTCGCGGAACTCGCTGATGAACTGTGGATGCAGTCCCGGTTCGCCACCGCCAAAAGTCACACCTCCATTTGTAGCGAGAAAATACAATTCATCCATATATGTCGCACCATACAATTCGGCAGGCGTATATTCGCGGAAACTATCAGCCTGTCCCAGACAGCGGGGATTGAGACAATACCGACAGCGGAGCGGACAACCATGAAACGCTACCAGCGTAGTCACCCCATCGCCATCTATCCCGAGGCGATGCCGGTTGATGCTCATGATTTTATCTTGACCGGTCATTGTCATATCTGAAGGTGAAGGGTAGAAGATACCAGTAATTTATGTTCTGACCATTGAGTTTCGCAGGCTCGAAATTTGGCAATATACTGATAATACGTAAAGCTTCATCATCGAGTTCTTTATTTTTACTTCTCATCACTTGAGGGCTATGGGCTTTACCGTTTTTGTCAATTATTAATCTCACCACTACTCTGCCAACTTTAGAACTGGCAGGTAACGAATCCGGTAATTGAATATTTTCAGATATGAATTTTTTTAGAGCTTCCGGTCCGCCGGGGAAAACAGGTTTTTCATCGGCTACTTCATATATTTTGTCGGGGTCGAAAGGTGGAGCATTATAATCAACTACTCTCTCGATGATAGTGTAGCCTGATAAAGCAATAGGTTCAAATTTAGTAGTGCCGGTATTGTTGACGTGATGAGAGCACCCTGCCATCAGTATCATCGAGGCCGAGATGCCCGCGAGGGCTATTGTTTTCCCTGCAAGGGAGCGGCGGCGAAGCTGATCTTCGAGGTAGCGCACTTCGGCTTCGCATTTGGGGCACGTGCCGAGGCAGTCGCCTTTGTACTGACACTCCGAAGTCACCAGCTCTATTCCGTTGGCTTCGGCAATCTGCCGGCGTATCTCTTTAAGTATCTTGCAAGTATGCTTTCCTCGTGCCATGATTTATGATTAGCTTAGTTTTCGCAAATATAATGATAATGTTGAAGAAACGCAATAGGATTAAAAGCGATATTATGGTATGCGCGAGTGAATATTTTTACTTTCTAATGAAGGCTGGATACCTGAGATTGGCAATAACCGCGCATGAAATGAGGGCTGGAGGCCCGACGTTGTCATTAACCGCGCATGTGAGTGCGCGGACGAGCCTAAACCACAGAAAAAGAGCTCCGGAGGAGCGATGTTGTGTGGGGGGGCTCACACGACATCGCTCTTTCAGAGCTCAGAATCATGACTTCACCTATGCCGCGCACTTACATGCGCGGTTAATGACAACGACGCCGCTCCGCGGCTGAAGTTACTATCAGCTGCGTATGTTGGATGACATTTTAAGTAAATGCATTTGGAACGTCGCTGTGCGACGTTTAGGAAAAAAATAAAGAGGTAGTGTTCTGTTGTACAGAGAGTTACTGTAGGCTTCTCTCCGAATCATCGCGAAGCGACTATCCATTACGGATGTCCAAAGGGCGCCCGAAGGTCGCCGATTGTAGCTGCGTGGCACGGCTCTTTAATCGGCGGCCTTCGGACGCCATTGGTTTTATTATCAACTCTTTCCCCGAACGCCTACGCTGAGCTCCGGCGGTCGGGGCTACGAGTAATTCGGCGGCCTACGGGCGCCTTTTAGAGCCTGAAATAACGACGCGGTAGCCCCCATTTTGTGGGTAAAGGAGAAGAATTGATGGTAACTTGTTGCGTGACAGGATAGTATATTGCTCTTCCTGGAAACGTCGCACAGCGACGTCCCTACTGGCCCTCGCCGTAGTCGGGCATCTATCGCCGTGTCTGCGCACCATTCATCGCTGTGGTCGGTGCGGCGGGGGTCGGCGACTCCCGCTCCATATCGGGCGCACCATCTATCGCCGTAGCCGGTGCGGCGGGGGTCGGCGACCCCCCGCTCCATAGGTTCATTGCCGTGGAGGGTGCGTCGGGGGAAGGGATGAATAGAAAATTTAGGAACTTTAGATAATTATAAATTCTCCATTTTTAATTCTTAATTCTCC
>CAYZFG010000117.1:0-4817 GCA_964477665.1 uncultured Staphylococcus sp. | reverse complement strand
CTTCAGAGCCGCCCGGGATGGGGCGGCTCTGATGTGATAATGTGAATGGAAGAGAGTATGGATTGATTGGTGTTATGTATCTAAGCGGGAATTATTTGCGTTTCTTGGTGGTGCGTTTCTTTGATGAAGCGTAAGTGCGCTTTGAAGCCTTGGCTTTCTTGCTTACCACGGGAGTCACGCCGTGGATGTTCTTATTGAAAGTAAACACATCGCGGAGCACGGTCTTGTTTTCAAAGTCGATGATGTCAGCGGGATTGATAGCGCGGCCTAAGTAGCGGGTCTCGAAGTGGAGGTGAGGACCGGTGCTGCGGCCGGTGTTGCCACCGAGTGCGATAGGATCGCCGGCTTTCACATACTGATTAGGCTTAACGAGAGTGCGGCTGAGGTGACCGTAGACGGTCTCAAGGCCATTCTCGTGGCGCATCACTACGTAGTGGCCGTAGCCCTTGCGCTCGTAGCGCACCAGGCGCACTTTACCCGAGAAGGCGGCACGCACGGTATCGCCTACATGGAGAGCGAGGTCGATACCCTTGTGGTTACGGCCGAAGCGGGGGCGATAGCCGTAATTGGAAGTCACGATACCCTGGATGGGAGCTACGTATTCCGAAACATCGATATCCTTGCGCTCGGGGATTTCCACTGAATTGCCGTAGGGGTCTACGGCCTGAGAGTCCCAGCAAGTGGTGAAGATCTCATTGTCGAGCATACTTTCACGCTCCTTGATGTCGCGCATCAGGCGGGAATTGTTTTCGATCTTGAAGGGGTTGGATGAGGCGTCCTGCGAGGCGAGCAGCTTGGTGTGCTGCGAATTGTGTCCGGCGGGGAGCTGACGCTGAGCCATTGCGGGTGCAGCCGACATTACGGCGAGGGCGGCAGCTATAAGAGAGGTAAATTTAAGAAGTTTCATGAAGTTACTAAGGTGGTTTTTTTGAAGTTGAGGAGATGATTATAACCGGCCGGGAATCATTCCGAAGGGCCGAGGATGTATTTCATGGTGACGGGTCGATAATCGTAAATCTCGCCGGGGGAGAAGAAACGCTTGATTTCAGCGGCGGCATCTTCGGGTGAAGATGAAGCGTGGATGATATTTTCCTGATTGCTCATGGCGAAGTCGCCGCGGATGGTACCGGGCGCGGCCTGGCGGCCGTTGGTGGCTCCGGTCATGAGGCGCACCACGCTGATAGCTTCCTTGCCCGTAAGGATCATAACGATAACGGGCGATGCAGTCATCGAAGCAAGGATTTCGGGGAAGAAAGGCTTGTCGGTGAGGTGAGCGTAATGCTCGCGCAGAAGCTCCTCGCTGAGAGTCATCATCTTCATGGCCGAGATGATAAGGCCTTTGCGCTCAAAGCGGGCTACTATCTCGCCCACAAGGCCACGCTCGATGGCCGACGGCTTGAAGATGACTAAGGTTTGCTCCATTTGACGGAATTTTAAGATTATTTTGCAGTTACCATTTGTTACTGCTCAAATGTAGTAATTTTGAGCCGCTTGACGAAATTTTTTGAGGATAAAAATTGTAAACCGAGTGCTAAAAAATGTGAATTAGTTTGTTAACGCGCTGATTCTCAGCCAATATTAAGATTGTAATTTTTACAATCAATTCCTCCCGTCCTTATTGCGGGGGAATCACTTATCGTTAAAATATTGTTAATTATTGTATTCAAAAATCCGCGGAAATTAACATTTACTTGCATCATTACCTCATCAAACCCACTACGGGCTGACTTCGCATCGCCATGTCGGCAAAATGCACTATCTTTGCAGCACATTATTATTTAATAAGCAAAATATCGTTATACGCATATGTTTTCAGGAATAGTAGAAGAGGCTGCCCGCGTGACAGCCGTGAGAGAAAACAACGGTAATATCGACATCGACGTGAAGTGCTCGTTTGTCGACGAGTTGACCATCGACCAGAGCGTGGCTCACAATGGTGTGTGCCTTACGGTGGTGTCGCTCAATCCCGGCGGCACTTACACCGTGACAGCGATTCAGGAGACCCTCGACCGCTCCAACTTAGGCTCGCTCACCGAGGGCTCGCTCGTCAACCTTGAGCGCAGCATGAAGCTCGACGGCCGCCTCGACGGCCACATCGTGCAGGGCCATGTCGACACCACGGCCGTGTGTGAGAGCATCACCGAGGTCGACGGAAGCGCCTATTTCCGCTTCCGCTACGACATCGACCCCGCCATGGCAGCCAAGGGCTACGTGACGGTAGAGAAAGGCTCAGTGACGGTCAACGGCGTAAGCCTTACCGTGTGCGACAGCGACCGCGATGCCTTCTCGGTAGCCATAATCCCTTACACCATGGAGCACACTAATTTCCATGCCATCAAGGTGGGCGACAAGATTAACATCGAATTTGACATCATAGGAAAATACCTCGCCCGACTCAACGAGTTCAAGGCCTGAACCATTCAACCCGCTGAGGCGTTAAACTTTATGATGCCTATACAAGAGCGGCTGCGGAGCGTCGCGCCATGACGTTTTAATAATTTTTATTAAAAATCTTGCACCTCCGGGCGAAAATCTCGCTAACTTTGCACCGCTCTTAGACCTGCATCATGCGACATAGGTTTAACACAATCAATTAAAGAATAAAGACATGGAACAGAAACTTGACCGTATCAGCTATGCTCTCGGACTGAGCATGGGCAACAATTTCAAGGCCTCAGGTATCAACGAAATCAACGTACAGGACTTCGCCGACGGCGTAGCAGCCGTGTTTTACGGTTCGCAGCCCAAGATGACCTATGATGAAGCCAAAGCCGAGATACAGGCTTACTTCACCGAAATGCAGAAGAAGCAGGAAGCCGCAGCCGCCGAAATGGCAGCTGTCAACGAGAAAGCCGGTAAGGAATTTCTCGATGCCAACGGCAAGCGTGCCGAAGTTCACATCACCCCCTCGGGTCTCCAGTACGAAGTGCTCACCGAAGGTGACGGTCCCAAGCCTACCGCTCAGGACCGCGTGGAAGTACACTATACAGGCAAGCTCATCGACGGCACCGTATTTGACTCGTCGGTAGAGCGTGGCGCGCCCGCTACTTTCGGCGTGACACAGGTAATCCCCGGATGGGTCGAAGCCCTTCAGATGATGCCCGAAGGCTCAAAGTGGCGCCTCTTCATCCCCTCGCAGCTCGCCTACGGCCCTCAGGGAGCAGGCGGCGTTATCGGCCCCAACTCCACCCTTATCTTTGACGTGGAGCTGCTCAAGGTAATAAAATAAATCAATCGTAATAACAAATAAAGAAGTAACACACTGACAATTATGAAGAAAATCCTCTTAGCGTGCGGAGCAGCCGCTCTCGCGCTCTCGATCGCATCGTGCGACTCCTCCAAGAAATCAGCCGCCGGTGACGAGCTCACCGCCGTAGGCGACTCACTCTCACTCGTAGCCGGCGAAGCCAACGGCTCAAGCTGGCTCATGCAATACAAGCAGGTTCCCGCCGACGAACGCTCCAAATTCAGCAAATCAGGCATCCTCAAAGGTGTAGAGACCATGGTGCTCGCCGATACTACTGACCAGGGCTTCCTCGTGGGTATCAACATCGGCCAGCAGATGATGCAGAACCTCTACCGCCTCGAAGCAGCCGGCGTGCCCGTCGACCGCAAGGCATTCATGAACGAATTTAAGAAAGCCTTCAACTCTGACTCCATCTCCGAGCAGGACATGATGGCCATCCAGAGCAAGATGTCAGAGCTCAGCCGCCGCGCCATGCAGCTCGCCGAGGAGAAGAAAGAAGCTGAAGCAGCCGCTTCGCCCGAAGCTCAGGCCAACGTGGCAGCCGGCGAGAAATATGTAGCAGCAGCCAAGGCCGACGACCCCGCTATCGTCACCACCCCCACCGGCCTCAACTACAAGGTAGTCAAGGAAGGAGAAGGTCCTCAGGTAGGCGCTAACGGCCGCGCCGTAGTCAACTATAAAGGCAAGCTCGTAGACGGTACCGAATTCGATGCCGGCGAAGGCGCCCGCTTCTCTACCTCCAATGTAATCCCCGGCTTCGGCGAAGGCCTCGCCATGATGCAGAAGGGTGGCGTATACACCCTCATCATCCCCGCCGAGCTCGGCTACGGCAGCAAGTCGATGGGCAAGATTCCCCCCATGTCTACACTCGTGTTTGAGGTAGAAGTGGTCGACGTAGAGCCCGCCGAATAATCCTCCGCACAATCACCCTATCAAGCGACGCATGTATCCTCCGTGAGTGATACATGCGTCACTCATAAAGTTATTAACATTCGGGGCATTTTGCAGGTGCAATAGTTGGCGCGACCGCAAAATATCCTTACCTTTGTGCTCAGGTTATACATTCATTCTTTTCATTAGAGTCTCGTAGCACCATGCCTCGAGATTCTATCTTTTATAGTTTGCCAACTCTCAATCACCAATACATCAAATACTTTATCACCATGGCTATTACATATATGACCAAGGAAGGTTACAAGAAGAAAATGGAAGAAATCGCCTACCTCGAATCAGTGGAGCGCCCCCGCATCTCCGCCGCTATCGCCGAGGCACGCGACAAAGGTGACCTCTCCGAAAACTCTGAATACGATGCCGCAAAGGAAGCCCAGGGTATGCTCGAAATGAAAATCTCGCAGCTCAAAGACCTTGTGGCCAACTCCCGCATCATCGACGAAAGCAACCTCAACAACCACGAGGTGCAGATACTCAACCGCGTAAAGATCAAAAACGTGGCCAACGGCATGACGATGGAATACACCATCGTGGCCGACTCCGAGGCCAACCTCAAAGACAAGAAAATCGGCTCCTCCACCCCCATCGCCCAGGGTCTGCTCGGCCACAAGCTCGGCGA
>CAYZFG010000116.1:0-4843 GCA_964477665.1 uncultured Staphylococcus sp. | reverse complement strand
CGATGGCGATGGCGGTCTTACCGATCTGACGGTCGCCGATGATAAGCTCGCGCTGTCCGCGACCTATAGGCACCATGGAGTCAACGGCCTTCAGACCCGTCTGGAGGGGCTGATTTACGGGCTGACGGAAAATTACGCCGGGAGCTTTACGCTCAAGCGGCATGGGAAGCAACTCGCCCTGAATAGGGCCGCGACCGTCGATAGGCTGTCCGAGCACGTTGATGACACGGCCGAAGAGACCGTCGCCCACATGGATTGAGGCGATCTCACCGGTGCGCTTCACGGTCATATTCTCGGTAACGGAGTTGACGTTATTGAGGAGGATCACACCTACGTTGCTTTCCTCGAGGTTGAGCGCAACGCCCTTGACACCGTTTTCGAATTCTACGAGTTCGTTGGCGCAGACGTTGTCGAGGCCGTAGACGTGAGCCACGCCATCGCCCACTTCGAGGACGATACCGGTCTCCTCAAACGACACTTTGGAGTTGACGTTATCGAGTTGCTGCTTTAATACTTGAGATATCTCTGATGGATTGATCATTATGGTCAGTAGATAGAGAGGTGAAAGGGGATTATTTGCTTAAGAGGTTAAGACGCAGGTGCTTCAGCTCGTTGGCGATCGACGCATCGAGAATCTCGTTGTTGATCTTGACGACAAATCCGCCCAGCAGGTCAGGGTTGACAGCTGAGGTGTATTCCATCTGAGCACCGTTGAGGTGACGTTCAATGAGCGACTTGAGTCGGTTTTCGTCGGCCGGAGCCATGGGAGCGGCAGAGGTGACACTCACCTTATAGATATTGTGAGCCTTACGGTAGAGATCCATATAAGCTAAGGCGATGTCGCGTGTCATGGCGATGCGGTTGTTGCTGACCAGCAGACCTATGAAGCGGCTGAAGAGAGGGTAAGTCACCTTGTCGTCAGCCGACACACCGGCAGCGGTCTCGATGAGCTTCGTCTTGTCGGCGCTGTCCACAAAAGGATTTTCAAGCACCTTCATGAGCGAGGGCTCGGCGGCAAATGAGCTCGCAAGCTGATGCATTACATCATATATGCCCTGCTCGGCATGGTTTTCGGCAGCCGTCTCCAGCAGCGCTTTGGCATATCGTCCGGGAATAAGACCTTCGTTCATTGCGTTAGAGGATTAGTTTTGTTTCTCCATTTCATCGAGAAGCGAACCCACGAGCTCCTGCTGTGCGGTAGCGTCGGCAAGATTGCGGCGCACTACCTTCTGGGCGATCTGAAGAGCGAAATCGCTCACCTCGTCGCGGAACTGAGCCTGTGCGGCCTTGCGTTCCTGCTCGATCGACACCTTGGCAGCGTCCATCACCTTCTTGGCTTCAGACTGAGCGGCGGTGCGGGCTTCCTCGATAATCTGAGTTTTCATGCGGTCAGCTTCGCGAAGCATTTCGGCCTGCTGCTGACGCGCCTGGGCTATCTGTTTTTCCGCCTCTTCGCGGGCATGGTCAAGCTGTTCCTTTGCATTTTGAGCATACTCCACACCCTTGTCGATGAGGTCGGCACGGTCAGCGACTCCTTTCATAATCGCCGGCCAGCCCCACTTCCACAGAATGAAGAAGAGGATGGCAAACGATACGAACATCCAAAAGACGAGACCGAAGTCAGGCGTGAAAAGTTCCATATAGTCCTAAGATGGGAGTAACGTGGAATGAACAGTGATTATACGAACATGGCCAGGAGGCACACTACTACTGCGAAGAGAGCCACACCTTCGATAAGAGCGGCGATCACGATCATATTGCTTCGGATGTCACCGGCTGATTCGGGCTGACGGGCGATAGCTTCCATAGCCGAGCCACCGATCTTACCGATACCGATACCTGCACCGATTGCAGCGATACCTGCGCCGACACATACTCCGAGACCGAGCATTCCTTCAATTACTGCTAAAATCATTGCTAACATAATTCTTAAGTTTTTAAGGGTTGGTTATTATATTTAAGATTTAATTTTCAAGCTTTTTCGGGGGCTGCGGCATGAGCTTCGTGCTCAGCGTGACCCTTGTCAGTTGACAGTGATATAAATATGGTGGAGAGCATCGTGAACACGTAGGCCTGGATGAAGCTCACAAGCACGTCGATCAGGAGCATGAACACCGAGAAGATTATCGACACCACAGCTGTGACGCCCGTTACTGCCGGACCCATTGCTGCGAAGATGAAGATAAGAAGCGTGAGCACTATCACGATCATGTGACCGCCCATCATGTTGGCAAAGAGACGCACCGTAAGAGCGGCGGGCTTTGTAAACATACCGAAGAGCTCGATCACGGGCATGATAGGCAGGGGGAACTTAAGCCACCAGGGCACCTCGGGATTGAAGATTTCCTTCCAGTAGTGCTTGGTACCGAAGAGATTGGTGATGAAGAATGTGAGAAGCGCGAGCACGAGTGTCACGGCTATGTTGCCGGTGAGGTTGGCTCCACCGGGGAATATCACCACGAGTCCCAACAGGTTCATCACGAGGATGAAGAAGAACACCGTCAGCAGATAAGGTGCAAATCGCGGAGCGCGATCTTTGAGCGTAGGCTTAATCACACCGTCATATATAAACATGATGAGCGATTCCACGCCGCCGGTAAGCTTGCGGGGCGCTTTCATACCCTGATTCTGATGCCAGCGGGCTACCTTCATGATGAGCCATATCACTACGAGCACTGAGATAAACACGGCACACACATTCTTGGTAATCGAGATGTCGAAAGGCTTGATTTCCTCGCCGTCCTTAATCTCCACGACCTTACCCTTGTAAGGGCTGTCGGCACCGGCAATCTTAAACTCGGCATCACCGTCGCGATACACATATCCGTGCTCCAGACGGCGCGAGGAGAAGACGTGAAGACCGTCAGTACCCCACACGATCACGGGCAACGGGATGCGCACGTGGTGATTGAAGGGCACCTCCCATCCGTAGCCGTCGCCCAGATGCTCGAAGATGGTCTCCTTCACTTTGAGTTCACCGCTCTTCTCGTGGTCATCACCGGCGGGAGCTTCAGTAGCTCCGGCTATCATGGTCACGCACGCAAAGAGAAGTGATAATATTATCTTTTTCATGATAAATCGCTTAGTAAATGCACACTGATACAACATTACTGTCCACATCGACAATGCCGCCCTGAATGTCGACACTGCGCTGGTCGTGGTCGGCCGAGACCGTAAATCTCACGGCACCGGGAGTGAGGGTGGAAATGAGCGCGGCGTGGCCGGGGAGCACGGTAAAAGCACCCATCTTGCCGGGCAGATGCACGGCATCGACTTCGCCCTGAAAGAGGATGTCCTCGGCTGATATGATTTTCAGTGTCATGGCTTGTGGATGATTGATGTTGTGTATTTTACTTTACTTCAGCGAGAAGTTTCTTACCCTTGGCGATAGCATCGTCGATAGTACCCACGTTGAGGAAGGCCTGCTCGGGATACTGGTCCATCTCGCCCGAGAGGATCATCTTGAAGCCGCGGATAGTCTCGCTCAGGGGCACCATCACACCGGGGAGACCGGTGAACTGCTCAGCCACGTTGAAGGGCTGAGAGAGGAATCGCTGGGCACGACGTGCACGCGCTACCACGAGCTTATCCTCGTCAGAGAGCTCGTCGACACCGAGGATGGCGATGATATCCTGAAGGTCGTTATACTTCTGGAGAAGCTGCTTCACGGCCTGTGCGGTATTGTAGTGATCCTCACCTATGATGTGGGGGTCAAGGATACGCGAAGTAGATTCGAGGGGGTCAACGGCGGGATAGATACCGAGCTCCGAAATCTTACGGCTCAACACGGTAGTGGCGTCGAGGAAGTTGAAGGTAGTGGCGGGAGCAGGGTCGGTAAGGTCGTCGGCCGGCACATAGATAGCCTGAACCGATGTGATAGATCCGTTTTTGGTAGAAGTGATTCGCTCCTGAAGCATACCCATTTCCGAAGCGAGCGTGGGCTGATAACCTACTGCCGAAGGCATACGGCCGAGAAGTGCCGATACCTCCGATCCTGCCTGGGTGAAACGGAAGATGTTGTCGATGAAGAGGAGGATGTCCTTACCACCACCGTCCTGGTCGCGGAACTGCTCGGCAACGGTAAGACCCGAGAGGGCCACACGAAGACGTGCACCCGGGGGCTCATTCATCTGGCCGAACACAAGCGAGGCCTGCGACTTGGCTACCTCGTCCATATCCACGTCGGCAAGATTCCACTCGCCTTTTTCCATACCTTCCTTAAACTTATCGCCGTACTTGATTACACCGCTCTCGATCATCTCGCGGAGAAGGTCGTTACCCTCGCGGGTACGTTCACCCACACCGGTGAATACCGAGAAACCGCTGTGACCCTTGGCGATGTTGTTGATAAGCTCCATGATGAGCACTGTCTTGCCCACACCGGCACCACCGAACAGACCGATCTTACCACCCTTGCTGTAGGGTTCGAGAAGGTCGATCACCTTGATACCTGTATAAAGGATTTCGGTACCGATGGTAAGGTCTTCAAATGAAGGAGCGGGCTGATGGATGGGACGCATGTCCTTATCCTCAAGAGCGGGAAGCTTGTCGATGGTCTCACCGATTACGTTGAGCAGACGACCCTTCACCTGATCACCGGTAGGCACGGCGATGGGGCGCTCGAGATTCTTCACAGGGATACCGCGCTGTAAGCCGTCGGTACTCTCCATAGCCACACAGCGGGCAGTGTTTTCGCCGATGTGCTGCTCGATTTCGAGTATTAACTCTGACCCGTCAGGACGCTCTACCTTGAGAGCCGTGTAGATGGGGGGCACGAGGTTGTCGTCACCTTCAAATATTACGTCGACCACAGGACCGATTACCTGCGCAACTTTTCCGAATT
>CAYZFG010000115.1:0-4929 GCA_964477665.1 uncultured Staphylococcus sp. | reverse complement strand
GTCGCTGATGATAGAGCCCACCGAGACCGAGAGCATCGAGACGCTCGACAGCTTTGTGGATGCCATGCGTGAGATAGCTCGCGAGGCGGTGGAGACACCTGATGTGGTCAAGCTCGCGCCGCTGTTCACGCCCGTAGGCCGTCCTGACGACACCAAGGCGGCCCTCAATCCGGTCACCTCTTTCTACGAATTATGATTACCGCCGACTTAATAATCATCGGCGCAGGCCCGGGCGGCTACGAACTTGCCGCCCGCGAGGCCGGGCGCGGAAAAAATGTGGTGCTCATAGAGCGCGACAAGGCCGGTGGCACATGCCTCAATCGCGGTTGTATTCCCACCAAGGTACTTTGCCGCTCGGCTGAAGTGGCTGAGGCTGTGGGAGATGCTGCCGAGTATGGTATTAAAACCGATGCTCCTGCTGTAGATATTGCAGCGGTATATGCCCGCAAGGATGCCGTTGTGGAGCAGTTGCGCAGCGGCGTGGAGTCAATGCTCGGAAAGGTCAATGTGGTCACTGCCACCGCCTCTTTTACACCTGACGGAAACGTATCGGCCGGCGACGAGACTTATACAGCTGACCGCATCGTGATAGCGACCGGCTCGGCTCCCGCCCGATTGAAAGTGGAAGGAGCGGAACTTGCCATGACGAGCGACGATGTGCTCTCGCGTGCCGAGTTGCCCGCGAGCGTAGCGATAATAGGCGGCGGCGTGATAGGGATGGAATTTGCATCGGTCTATGCCGCTTTCGGCGTGAAAGTCAGCGTGATAGAATATTGCAAAGAGATTATCCCTCCGCTTGACAGCGAGGTTGCCAAGCGACTGCGCACAGCCATGAAGCGCCGCGGTGTCGACATCGTCACCGGTGCGCAGGTGACTGCTATCAGGAAGAAAGAAGACGGCTGTCTTACAGTAGCCTTTACTGAAAAAGGGAAGGCAAAGTCCATTTCGGCTGAATGGGTGATTTCCGCTACCGGACGCCGTCCGGTCGTGCCTGAAGGATTTACCGAGGCAGGTGGAAAACTCGATGCCCGAGGTTTTGTAGCCGTCGACGATAATTTTGCCACTTCCATCCCGGGAGTGTACGCCATAGGCGATGTCAACGGAAAGTGTATGCTCGCCCACGCCGCCACCGCTCAGGGTCAGGTGCTTATGGGTGAAAATATAAATCTTGATGTAATTCCGGCTGCGGTGTTCACTTCGCCCGAGTGCGCTATGGTGGGACTGACCGAGGATGCTTGCCGCGAGGCGGGAAAGGATTTTTCGGTGAAGAAATCCACGTTCCGAGCCAATGGCAAGGCCGTAGCGCTCGGCCTCACTGACGGATTGGTGAAAGTAATCATAGATAATGAGTCGGGACTGATTCTCGGCGCTCATATCTGCGGCCCGCAAGCCGCCGTGCTCATTCAGGAGATTGCCACTGTGATGTCGGCAGGCTTACCCGCCACGGCTATCGCGCAGTCAATCCACCCTCACCCCACGCTCAACGAGGCTGTTCAAGCAGCTTTCTTACTTTAACGGCGTCGGCCTCCAGGGCCGACGTCAGTTTTTTCAGCGAGGAAAATTTCTTCTCCCCGCGCAGCCGTTCCACAAAGTGGAGCGTGAGTTCTTCCTCATAGAGAAACCCCTTGAAGTCGAGTATATGTACCTCTATGGTCATTTCGGCCTGTGTGCCGTCGGTCACCGTAGGGCGTGTACCTATATTGACCATTCCGGGACGCTCGGTGCCGTCAGGCATGGTCACTCTCACGGCATAAACTCCGGGCTTGGGAAGCAGCGTTGAGTCGCTGACAGGCTTGATGTTGGCGGTAGGGAAGCCGATGGTGCGACCTAAATGAGCACCGTCCACCACCACACCCTTTATCGAGTAATCATATCCGAGTCTCTTGGCGGCTTCAGCCACCTTGCCCTCGGCGATAAGATTGCGGATAATCGACGAACTGACCGGTGCGCTATCGCCCGTATACTCCGGCGCTTCGATCACCTCCATGCCTATTTTTGAAGCAATCTCGCGATACTGCTCTATGCCATCTACCCTGTCGTGGCCAAACCGATTGTTGAATCCCACCACGAGAGTATCCACGCAGTAATCCTGCTTGAGCATATTGAGGAAATCGCGGGCTGAAAGGTGACGCATGCGGTCGTCGAAATCGAGGAGGATGCAATGTTCCACGCCGGCCTTTTCGAGACGGGATAATCGTTCGTCGGCCGTGTTGAGCAGCGGTGGCATATCGTGGGGGCGCACCACGCTCAGCGGGTGGTTGCTGAAAGTAATTACCGCCGGGATGAGGTCACGGTAGTTGCCCTCGATCTTCACATAGTCGATGAGGAATCGGTGGCCGCGATGCACGCCGTCCCACATGCCCACGGCTGCTATACGTCCACGCTCGGGGCGGGGATCAGTCTTAGTGATCAGTTCCATTTTCAAGCACCTGCGCAAGAAGGGTTGCAAACTCATCGCCGGGATTTACCTTCACGGCCTGAAAACCGTAGCTGCGGGCGGCATCGACATTTTTCTGCGAGTCGTCAAAGAAGAGTGTTTCCTCGGGGCGTATGCCGAATTTCTCGGCAGCGTATTCAAATATCCGTCTATCAGGCTTGTAGCTCTTGGCCTCGTAGGAGGTCACAACGCCGTCAAAATAATCGTCGATCGTCCCGCCTTCCTGTCGGAACTCGTCGGCTATCTTGGAGTTGAACATCAGCGGATTAGTGTTTGACAGCAGATAGATAGGGTAGTCGCGGCGGAGTGCCCGGAGCTGCACGAGGCGGTGGCGGGGGATTCCGGTGAGAAATTCGTTGAATGCGGCGTCGATCTGCTCGTCGGTAGTGCCCGGAGCCACATGCTCCCTGACGCAACGGTGAAATTCTTCCACATCCACCGAGCCGTTTTCGAGACCGAGGAAAAATTCCTTCTGCCCGTAGTCGCCCAGGTAGTCGGAGATGTCGGTAAAGCCGAGTTTCTCAAAGGCTCTCACACAATCCATGCGGTCAATGTCCATTATCACACCGCCGAGGTCAAACATCAGATTCTTTATCATAATTCTATTCTTTTCTATCGTTAAGTCTTTTCAGCGTGTCGAGGAAGAAATACAGGAAAAGTCCGGCCGCCGTAAAGAGGCTCACGCTGAACGACAGCACAATTCCATATACGTCCATACCCGCCGTAAAACCAAGCAGATACATCACGGGGATTCCTATCACCACGTAGGCCGCAAAGGCAATCCACAGCATGGGCATCACTCGCGAGGTGCCGCGCAGTGCGTTGCTGAATGTCACCTGCGTGGCGTCGCCGAGCTGGTAAAGTATCAGAGGGAATATCAGTGCGACCGAGGCTGCGAGCACTGCGTCATCGTCGGTGAAAAGCGACATAATCTGTTCGCCCGCAAAGAGAAACAGCAGTGAAGCCGCGGCCATGAACACGAGCATTATGTGATAGCCACCAAATGCGTCGCGACGCATAGCGGCGGCATCGTCGCGCCCGCGATCGTTTGCCACCATTATCGCCACGGCATTGCCTATACTGTAATATACGCAGAAGCCCAGCATACCCGTGACCACAATAACCTGAAATGATGCAAGCGGTATCGTGCCCATCCACCCGGCCATTACGGCTGCGAGTGTAAATGACCCGGTCTCAAGTGCGAGTTGAAGCGCCACGGGCCACGATGTAGCATTGACGCCGGCCATCTCCCGCAGCGTGACGGCTCCTGTGCGGAATCCGTCGCGGTATAGAGCCCAGTCGCTGCGCATCATGAACACTACCACCATTATTATCAGTGGCAGAGTGCGGGCAATGAGAGTGGAGATGCCCGCACCTGTCAGTCCCAATTCCTGAAAACCCCAGCGGCCGTAGATGAGGGCATAGTTGCCCAAGATGTTGAAGGCGTTGGCACCGAGCAGCAATAGGGTGGGGAAGACGGTGCGGTTGATGGCGTAGCTCCATTGCAGGAATATGCCGAAGAGAGCCACCGGCACGAGTCCTATTAAATATAATAAGTAGTAAGGGCGGATGAAGGGGAGCAACTCCTCGGGCGGAGCGAGCACGTCGATGTGGAAGTAAAACCACATCATTATGCCTATCACTATGGCCGCAAAGATAGAGGAGACGATGAGGCCGTTTTTCAATACGCATCCTATCTTTTCAAGCCGTCCGGCACCGTAGAGTGCGCCCACGAGCGGCGTCATGCCGTAGGTGAACCCCATGATGGCCATGAGAGGCGTATTGAAAAGATTGTTGACAAATGATGCCGAGGCAAGGGCCTCGGTGGAGTAGTGGCCTACCATCATCGTGTCGGCAAACGCCGTAATGATAAGCCCCAGCTGCCCCGCTATCAGGGGCACGCCGAGCTTAAGGATGCTCTTATATGTTGCGCCGAAGCGTGACAGCCACATTAATTATTAATATTGCTCTTTCTCGTTGGGGAAATCGCGGGTCTTGACATCGTTGATATAATTTCCGAGCGCGTCGGTCATTACGGTAGCGAGGTCAGCATAGCGACGGAGGAAGCGGGGCGAGAAGCCCTGGTTGATACCGAGCATATCGTGAATCACGAGCACCTGACCGTCTACACCGCCACCGGCGCCTATGCCTATCACGGGAATCTTCACCTCCTGAGCCACGCGGGTAGCCAGGTCAGCGGGAATCTTTTCGAGCACGAGGGCAAAGCATCCGGTGCGCTCAAGCAGCTTGGCATCCTCGATGAGCTTGTTGGCCTCAGCCTCTTCGCGGGCGCGTACATTATATGTACCAAACTTATTTATTGACTGAGGAGTAAGACCTAAATGGCCCATCACCGGGATACCGGCGCAAAGTATACGCTCTATCGACTCCACGATTTCCGAGCCGCCCTCCATCTTCACGGCCTCGGCGCCGCTCTCCTTCATGATGCGCACAGCCGACGCCAGCGCCTCCTTGGAGTTGCCCTGATAGGT
>CAYZFG010000114.1:0-4986 GCA_964477665.1 uncultured Staphylococcus sp. | reverse complement strand
ACCATCTATCGCCGTAGTCGCTGCGGCGGGGGTCAGCGACCCCCGCTCCATAGCTGCGCAACGGCCACTCTCCACCATTTTCTTTATCATTTGTAACTCTGACCTATGACCGGGAAAAGTTACCATCTTGCTCTGCCGGACGCTCCATGGAGCGTCCCTACATGGCATCATTCTAAATCGCTGAATATCAATATGGTTTCCTTGGCTACTCTTGTAAGGCGATGTGCGTAAGTTGAGTGCGCGCTTACGTAAATTTCGCTTTAAATGATGATGGCTGGGAGGGATTTCGGATTTTTTTGAGTATTTTTGCGGTATGAAGAGGTTGCTGATTGCTACGATATTGATTATGATTGCTTTCGGGCGCGGTGAGTGCCGGAAGCATGAGATGCGCGGTGTATGGGTCGCTACCGTGTGGGGTATTGACTGGCCGTCATCGCAGGGTACTGATAAGGTCGTAGCAGCAAAGCAGAAACAGGAATTGACGCGGTTGCTTGATCGCTGCCGGGATATGAATCTTACTACAGTGGTATTTCAGGTGCGCTCGATGAGCGATGCGATGTATGAGACGGGTAGCGAGCCGTGGAGCAGGTTTCTCACCGGGAAGCGTGGAGCCAAGCCGTCGTGGGATCCTCTGGAGATGATGGTGGAAGAGTGCCATGCGCGCGGACTTGAGTGTTATGCGTGGGTGAATCCGTTCAGGTTTCCGTCGGAGAAGGATGCCGTGACGGCGTTTGATAAGAAATGTCGCGATAATGGATGGGTGCTCAGCTACGGAAAGAATACGGTGCTGAATCCCGGCATCGAAGAGGTGAGGAGCCACATAGTAAATGTGTGCCGTGAGATAGTGAGGCTTTATGATGTCGACGGCTTGATATTTGACGACTATTTTTACCCGAATGGTATACCTGAAAATTCCTCTGCTCCTGATTTTCAGCTATATAAAAAATCGGGGACTGACATGCCGATAGGGCAGTGGCGGCGAGCGAATGTACATAAACTCGTGGCCGACGTGAGCGCAATGCTTTTTGACGAAGCTCCCGATGTAAGATTCGGAATTTCGCCGGCCGGAGTAGCCGGAACCAACTCCACATCGGCCAAACAGTGGGGGCTTACTCCTGTGGATGTAAAAGCGAGCGACTGGCAATGGAAAGATATTTTTTCTGACCCTGTGGGGTGGCTCTATGAAGGAACAATAGACTTTGTATCGCCCCAACTATATTGGCCAACCACCCACGCTACGGCCCCTTATCAACCCCTTGCAAGGTGGTGGGACTACGCAGCCGGACGTCATGGCCGACACTCCTTTCCCTCTATCACGCTCGCTGATATGGAGAAAAGCAATGATTCAGATCTCCTTGACGACCACCTTCTGCAAGTGGAGATGACGCGCGATATGTCCACTCCCGGGGTGATACTCTACAGCGCAAAATTCCTTGACCGCATCGACAATGCCCTGCGCTACAGCCACTTTAACAGCAAAGCCATTTCGCCTCGCGCCGAGTGGAAATATCCGCATAACTATGCTGCCGTAAGTGGCCTTCATCGTAAAGGGGATATGCTCAAATGGGAAGAGACCGAGCCCGATACCGAGGGGGCTACGGTGAGATATGCCGTGTATGCCTTCCCGAAGAATCTTCATCCTGACGACGTGGCCGATACCGACGGCGAGCCGGGAATAGACGGCACCTATCTACTCGGTATCACTTATACACCCGAATTTGAGATCCCTGCAAAGCTCAGAAAAGGAATGACTTACGCCGTGAGCGTGCTCGACGGCAATTCTGTAGAACATCCCTATAGCTATCTTTAACCACCATGATACTGTTTCCCAACGCTAAAATCAACCTCGGGCTCGACATAGAGCGCCGCCGCCCCGACGGATACCACGATATTGTCACGGTAATGTACCCCGTAGGCTGGACTGATGTACTTGAAATCGTCCCCGCCCGTGGCGAGGAAACCACTCTTACCGTCACCGGCAATGCTGTAGATTGCCCACCTGAGAAAAATCTCGTCATGAAAGCCTACCGCGCCCTCGAAGCGGAGGTCGCGCTACCAAAGGTAGACATATATCTGCACAAAATCATCCCTGACGGAGCCGGTCTCGGAGGCGGATCGGCCGACGCCGCTTTCACCCTCACAGGCCTTAATGAGATATTTGACCTCGACCTGCCTAAAGAACGACTGGCCGAAATCGCAGGAAAGATAGGGGCCGACTGCTCATTTTTCATCTACAATCGCCCCATGCTCTGCACCGGAATCGGCACCACCATGTCGCCAATCGACGTTGACCTGAGCGGTTACAGCGTCGCTATCGTCAAGCCCCCATTCTCCGTGCCCACGCGCGAAGCCTATTCAGCCGTCACCCCGGCGGTGGCCGACAATAGAATCGCCGACATCCTCACCCATCCCGCAGAAAAGTGGCGCGGCTTGCTGAAAAATGATTTCGAGCCCACCGTGGGTGGACTTCATCTTGAAATTTTCGCCATCCGCGATAGACTCTATGATCTTGGAGCTACTTATTCAGCCATGTCAGGCTCCGGCTCAGCAGTATTCGGAATCTTCAAAAATGACATTTTGGCAGACGAAATCAAAGCCCGCTTCCCCGGTTGTGCAACCTTTACGGGGGCACTGTGAACGATATAAGTTATTTTTTTGTTGTAATATTGAATAAAAAGCGTGAAGGCTTCGAGTTTGGCCTGCTTTTTGTTACGTAATAAGTTAATAATAACAATAAAATAATATAATCATCATGGCTAACAATACACCCAATCGCCCCGACGAACAGCTCCACCGCGAAGGAGCCGAGGCTGAAATATTCGATGACGTACAGGAGGCTCAATCCGAAGCCACCTCCACCGAGGACGAAGAAAATGAGATCATCAACGGCCAAGCCGGACAGATAGATACGCTCAACGAGACCGTTCAGAAGCTCACCGAAGAGGTTGAGAAAGCCAAAAAAGACTACCTCTACCTCATGGCCGAGTTTGACAACTTCCGCAAGCGCACCGTCAAGGAAAAGTCTGATATACTGCGCAATGCGTCAGAAAAAGACATGGCCGACCTTCTTCCCATCGTGGACGATTTCGAGCGCGGTATCGAAGCTAACCGTACCACAAGCGACGTCGAGACCCTCCGCCAGGGCATGGAACTCATCTATCAGAAATTTGTGAAATACCTTGAGCGCCACGGCGTGAAACCCATCGAGTCGACCGGACTTGATTTCGATCCCGAGATGCACGAGGCCATCGCCATGGTACCCGTGCCCGACGAAGCGCAGAAAGGTAAAGTAATCGACACTCCCACAAAGGGATATACAATCAACGATAAAGTGCTTCGCCACGCTAAGGTAGCGGTGGGCCAGTAAAAGAAAGGTAAGAATCATGGCAGAAAAACGCGATTATTATGAAGTGCTCGGCGTGGATCGTAACGCCGATGAGAAAGCACTCAAAAGCGCCTACCGCAAGCTCGCGCTGAAATATCACCCTGACCGTAATCCCGGCGACAAAGAAGCCGAGGAGAAATTTAAGGAAGCGGCCGAGGCTTACGACGTGCTCTCCAATCCCGAGAAACGTCAGAAATATGACCAGTACGGCCACAACATGGGTCCCCAGGGCTTCCCCGGCGGCGGTGGTGGCGGATATTACTCGTCAGGCGGCATGTCGATGGACGATATTTTCTCCAACTTCGGCGACATATTCGGCGACCTCTTCGGAGGCGGCGGCCACGGCATGGGCGGATTTGAGACCGCCGGTGCCCACTCCCGTCCCCGCCAGCGCAAGGGTAAGGACCTGCGCGTGAGAGTAAAACTCACACTTGAAGATATAGCCAAGGGCGTCACCAAGACCCTCAAGATACCCACGCTCGTGAAGTGCAGCCATTGCAACGGCACCGGCGCTAAAGACGGCACGGCGTTTACCACCTGTCCTACCTGTAACGGTTCGGGACACGTGCGCCGTCAGGTCAACTCCATATTCGGTCCGCAGCAGTCTACCGTAACCTGCCCTCAGTGTCATGGTGAAGGTAAGATTATCTCCGAGGAGTGCAGCTACTGCCACGGTGAAGGCGTAGAGCGCAAGGAAGAGACCGTTACCTTCAACATTCCCGCAGGCGTAGCCGACGGCATGACCCTCACCGTGCGCGGTAAAGGCAATGCTGCAGTGCGCGGCGGAGTCAACGGTGACCTCCTCGTGGTAATAGAGGAAGTAAAGCATCCCGAGCTTATTCGCGACGGCAACGACGTGATCTACAACCTCATGCTCGACATTCCTACCGCAGCTTTAGGAGGATCGGTAGAAGTGCCCACCATCACCGGCCGTGCCCGCGTGAAGATACCCGCAGGTACCCAGCCCGGCAAGGTGCTCCGCCTGCGTGGCAAGGGACTTCCCTCCACTGAAGGCCACGGCACCGGCGACGAACTCGTAAACGTGATGGTCTACATCCCCGAGACGCTCAACGACACTGAGCGCGCTGCTATGGAGCAGCTTCAGGGTCAGCCTGATATGCAGCCCTCGCAGAGCGTGAAAGACAGAATTTTCTCTAAACTCCGCCACATATTTGACTAATTATGAAAAAAGGAAATATTGGGGTTACTACTGAGAATATTTTCCCCGTAATCAAAAAATTTCTCTATTCCGATCAGGAAATATTCCTGCGTGAGCTCGTGTCAAATGCCATCGACGCCACGCAGAAACTCAAGACCCTCGCCTCATTTGGCGACTTCAAGGGTCAGCTCGGCGATATGGCAGTGCGTGTCACTATCGACAAGGAAGCCGGTACGCTTACCGTGAGCGACCACGGTATAGGTATGACCGCCGACGACATTGAAAAGTATATCAATCAGATAGCTTTCTCAGGAGCCGAGGAATTCCTCAGCAAATATAAGGATACCGCTAATGCCATCATAGGCCACTTCGGCCTCGGATTCTACTCCGCATTCATGGTGGCCAAGAAAGTGGAGATACGCTCGCTTTCTTATAAAGAAGG
>CAYZFG010000113.1:0-5346 GCA_964477665.1 uncultured Staphylococcus sp. | reverse complement strand
CGCGCGAGCAGTTCCAGCTCTCAAGCTACAAGCGCCTCATCGACATCCACAACTCTACCTCCAAGACCGTGGACGCCCTGATGAAGCTTGAGCTCCCCTCAGGCGTGGAAGTAGAAATCAAGGTCTGATTCCTCAGTTATACACTTACCCATCGTAAAAGACAATCAAGATTTTAACCAACCATTTTAATACAACAGAGAAATGCCAGGATTAATAGGAAAAAAAATCGGAATGACATCCGTTTTCAGTGCCGACGGCAAAAACGTGCCGTGCACTGTTATCGAAGTAGGTCCCTGCGTCGTTACTCAGATCAAGACTGCCGACACTGACGGCTATGAAGCAGTGCAGCTTGGCTTCCAGGAAAAGAAAGACAAGCACACCACCGCCCCCATGGCAGGTCACTTCAAGAAGGCAGGAGTAGCTCCGCAGCGTCACTTGGCCGAGTTCAAGGGTTTCAATGAAGTAAACCTCGGCGACACCATCACCGTGGACCTCTTCACTGAAAATGATTTCGTCGACATCCAGGGTGTGTCGAAAGGTAAAGGATTCCAGGGCGTAGTGAAGCGTCACGGCTTCGGCGGTGTAGGCCAGGCTACCCACGGCCAGCACAACCGTCTGCGCGCTCCCGGTTCGGTAGGTGCCTGCTCTTACCCCGCAAAGGTATTCAAGGGCATGCGCATGGCCGGCCAGATGGGCAACCAGAACGTCACCATCCAAAACCTCCAAGTAGTTAAAATCCTCCCCGAGCACAACCTCATGCTGATCAAAGGCTCAGTGCCCGGAAGCAAAGGTTCAATCTTAATAATCGAGAAATAATGGAACTCGCAATTTACAATATTAAAGGACAAGACACCGGCCGCAAAGCAACACTCAACGACGAAGTATTTGCAATCGATGCTAACGAGCAAGCCGTTTATCTCGACGTTAAGCAATACCTCGCCAATCAGCGCCAGGGTACTCACAAATCTAAAGAACGCTCCGAAGTTTCAGGCTCTACCCGCAAGCTCCACAAGCAGAAGGGTGGCGGCGGAAGCCGTATCGGTGACATCAACTCACCCGTGCTCGTAGGTGGTGGACGTGTATTTGGTCCCCGTCCCCGCGACTACCGTTTCAAGCTCAACAAGAAAGTGAAACAGCTCGCACGCCGCAGCGCCCTTACCTACAAAGTTCAGGATTCGCAGATCATCGTAGTCGAAAACTTCACTTTCGATGCTCCCAAAACTAAAGATTTCGTAAATTTTGCTAAAAATCTTAAAGTTGACGGAAAGAAAGTGCTTCTCGTTTTACCCTCTCGCGATAATAACGTAACTTTGTCAGCCCGTAACGTACCCGATGCCGACACCATCTCAGCTGCCGACATCAATACTTATGCGCTCATGAACTCCAACGCTATCATCCTCACCGAAGATGCGCTTGAGCTCATCAATAAACTTTAATAACCCCGTGAGAAAATAAAAACGGCACATCACAACAATGGAAATTTCAATCACCCCCATCGTAACCGAGAAAGCCAACAAGATCTCGGAAAAGTACAACCGCTACACTTTCCGCGTTTCTCCCGAGGCCAACAAGTATCAGATCAAAGCCCTCGTAGAGGAACTCTACGGCGTAAAAGTGACTCGCGTCAACACCATGATGGTACGCGCCAAAAACAAATCGCGCTGGACTAAGAGCGGTCTGCTCCGTGGCAACACCACCGCATGGAAAAAGGCTCTCGTCACTGTAGCCGAAGGTCAGTCAATCGACTTCTATAGCAATATCTAAATAAAATGGCAGTAAGAAAATTCAAGCCCACTACCCCCGGGCAGAGACACAAAATTATCGGTGTATTCAAGGGTACAATCACTGCTACAACACCGGAAAAATCCCTTACAGTCGGGAAACGTGCCTCAGGTGGCCGCAACAACGAAGGTCACCTCACCAACCGCTACCTCGGTGGCGGTCACAAGCGTAAATTCCGTATCATCGACTTTAAGAGAGCCAAGGACGGAGTTCCCGCAGTAGTAAAATCCATCGAATACGATCCTAACCGCTCGGCACGCATCGCCCTGCTCTACTACGTAGACGGTGCGAAGGCTTACATCATCGCCCCCAACGGCCTTGAAGTAGGCGCCACAGTGCTTTCCGGTCCCGACGCAGCTCCCGAAGTAGGAAATGCGCTCCCCCTCAGCAAAATCCCCGTCGGTACACTCATTCACAACATCGAGCTCCGTCCCGGCCAGGGTGCCTTCATGGCACGCTCTGCCGGTACCTTTGCCCAGCTCGTATCTCGTGAAGGCGACTATGTAATTGTCAAATTACCTTCAGGTGAGACCCGCAAGATCCTCGCCGCCTGCAAAGCTACCGTAGGTGTCGTAGGCAACTCCGAGCACTCTCTCGAGCGCTCAGGTAAGGCAGGTCGCTCACGCTGGCTCGGACGCCGTCCCCGCAACCGCGGTGTAGTTATGAACCCTGTAGATCACCCCATGGGTGGTGGTGAAGGCCGCGCTTCAGGTGGTCATCCCCGCTCGCGTAAGGGTCTTTACTCTAAGGGTCTCAAGACTCGTGCGCCCAAGAAGCAATCGTCCAAGTACATTGTCGAAAGACGTAAAAAGTAATCTGAATTAATTTGTAACACTTATGAGTCGTTCACTTAAAAAAGGCCCCTTCATCAGCGTCAAGCTCGAAAAGAAAGTCGCTGCTATGGAAGAATCCGGTAAGAAGTCCGTTATCAAGACCTGGTCACGCGCTTCGATGATCGCTCCCGAATTCGTGGGCCACACTTTCGCAGTTCACAACGGCAACAAGTTTATTCCCGTCTACGTCACCGAAAACATGGTGGGTCACAAGCTCGGCGAGTTTGCCCCCACCCGCACCTTCCGCGGTCACTCCGGTAACAAGAAGAAATAAACCCAGGCCACATTTTTCAAACTGACAAAAATCTACCAAATAAAATGGGTGTAAGAAAAAGAAACTCAGCCGACATCAGAAAAGAACGTCAAAAGACTATCGCGTTTGCCAAGCTGACCAATATCCCCACCTCGCCCCGCAAGATGCGCCTCGTCGCTGACCTCGTGCGCGGTGTAGAAGTCAACAAGGCCCTCGGCATTCTCAAATTCTCCAATAAAGAAGCAGCCGCTCGTCTGGAAAAGCTCCTCCGCTCAGCTATCGCTAACTGGGAAGCTAAAAACGAGCGCAAGGCCGACGCCGGCGAGCTTTACGTATCCACTATCTACGTAAACTGCGCGCCTATGCTCAAGCGCCTCCGTCCCGCTCCCCAGGGCCGTGGCTACCGTATCCGCAAACGTGCCAATCACGTCACTCTGATTGTCGACACTAAAGAAAACAATAACGCTTAAAACGCTTATATAAATGGGACAAAAAGTAAACCCGATCAGCAATCGATTAGGAGTAATTCGCGGCTGGGACTCCAACTGGTATGGCGGTAAGAAATACGGCGATACCCTCCTCGAAGACTCGAAACTCCGCAAATACCTCAACGTTCGTCTCGCAAAATCAAGCGTATCACGTATCGTTATCGAGCGCACCATGAAGCTCATCACCATCACCGTATGCACCTCTCGCCCCGGTCTCATCATCGGCAAGGGTGGCTCGGAAGTGGATAAACTCAAGGAAGAGCTCAAGAAAATCACTGACAAGGATATCCAGATCAATATCTACGAAGTAAAACGCCCCGAGCTCGACGCTCAGATCGTAGCTTCGACCATCGCCCGCCAGATCGAAGGCAAGATCGCCTACCGCCGCGCCGTGAAGATGGCTATCGCAGCCACCATGCGCTCAGGTGCCGAAGGCATCAAGATTCAGATCTCAGGCCGTCTCAACGGCGCTGAAATGGCCCGCTCGGAAATGTTCAAGGAAGGCCGTACGCCCCTCCACACCCTCCGTGCCGACATCGACTACGCTCTCGTTGAAGCCCACACCAAGGTAGGTGTGATAGGTGTAAAGGTATGGATCTGCCGCGGCGAAGTTTACGGCAAGCGTGATCTCGCCCCCAACTACACCGCTGCTCAGAAGGAATCCCGTCCTGCCGGCGCTCCCTCGGGAAATCGTCGCGGCGGCTTCCGCAAACCTAAAAACAACCGTTAAACCGTCAACTGATTACCGAAAATGTTACAACCCAAGAAAACAAAATTCCGCCGCGCCCAAAAGGGTCGCATGAAGGGAAACGCTCAGCGTGGCAACCAGCTGGCATTCGGTTCATTTGGTATCAAGACCCTCGAATCGAAATGGATTACCGGTCGTCAGATCGAGGCTGCTCGTATCGCCGTTACGCGTCACATGCAGCGTCAGGGTCAGATCTGGATCCGCATCTTCCCCGATAAGCCTATCACCAAGAAGCCTGCCGAAGTCCGCATGGGTAAAGGTAAAGGTAACCCCGAAGGATATGTAGCTCCCGTCACTCCCGGTCGCATCCTTATCGAAGTAGAAGGCGTGCCCTTTGAAGTAGCTAAGGAAGCCCTCCGCCTGGCAGCTCAGAAACTTCCCGTAACCACAAAATTCATCGTGCGTCGTGACTACGACCCCACCCAAAACGTCTAAGTCCACATGAAACAAGAAGAAATCAAAGAAATGCCCACCCAGGACCTCCGCGATCGCCTGGTGGAAATGCAGAAAGACTACGCACAGCTTAAAATCAACCATGCCATTTCGCCCCTGGACAGCCCCGCTAAGATCACTGCGGCACGCAAAGACATCGCACGTGTTAAAACCGAGCTCCGCCAGCGCGAACTGACCAACAAATAATCTATTCTAAAATCCACCCGACATGGAAAAAAGAAATCTCCGCAAAGAGCGAATTGGCGTAGTCTCTTCCAATCGTGGCGACAAGACCATCACCGTCACCATCAAGTGGAAGGAAAAGCACCCCATCTACGGTAAATTCGTGAATAAAACTAAAAAATACCACGCCCACGACGAAAACAACGAATGTCAGGTAGGCGACACCGTACGTCTCATGGAGACCCGCCCCCTCAGCAAGACTAAGCGTTGGAGACTCGTAGAAATCATCGAAAAAGTAAAATAATATGATACAGACTGAAAGCCGACTCACAGTCGCCGACAATTCCGGCGCAAAAGAAGCACTCTGCATCCACGTGCTCGGTGGCACCGGCCGTCGTTACGCTTCGGTAGGTGACATCATCGTTGTCTCCGTAAAGAGTGTAATTCCCTCGTCTGACGTTAAGAAGGGTACCGTATCCAAGGCCGTTGTCGTACGCACCAAGAAAGAAATCCGTCGCCCCGACGGCTCTTACATCCGCTTCGACGACAATGCCTGCGTGCTCCTCAACAACGCCGGTGAGCTCCGCGGAACCCGTATCTTCGGCCCCGTGGCCCGCGAACTCCGCG
>CAYZFG010000112.1:0-5368 GCA_964477665.1 uncultured Staphylococcus sp. | reverse complement strand
TCTTTTTTGGAGCAGACGCTCCGGGGTTCGAATCCCCACCGGATCACCTTTCCAAATATTAACCGAGCTGCAAAATGACGCCACACGATTTCATCGAGAAATTGCACTAAAGCAACTGAATAAAATCAAAATCTAAATTTACACAAAAAAACAAGAGAGGCCGATTGTCGGCCTCTCTTGAAAGATATAAGATTTCAGGAATTATTACTTGTAAACTACTACATAACCGCGGTTAATGCGTTCGTTTTCCATGTCGACATTCCAGAAGATTGTAACTGTGCGCTGGTCATTGTCTTCAAGCATTTTTACAGTACCATCATAAGTGTACTTAGGATACCACACGCTCGTGCTATATTGATAAGCTAAAGTACCATTGACTTCAGTATCTACTTCGGCATCGGCGGGGAACTCAATAGTAAGACCACCATAATCCGAACCCCACATATTCATCCACCAGCCTACAGTACGCTTGCTATTCTCTACAGAATTAAACCAAGTGCCATAACCATACCAAGTGTAATAAATCATGTAATAAGGCTCGGTACCATCTGATGGATCTTTTACCTGACCAAATACCTTGTTTTCAGTAATTGCAAGTATTTCATTGATATCATCTTGCGTGAATGGGTCATAAGTAGGAGACACAATCACCTTAAGCTCTGCTGTAAGACCTGTGCAGTCCGATATGGTAAGAGTAGCGGTGTACTCTGCCTTACGTGAGGTAGCATTGATGGTCAGTTGACCTGTGGTGTAAGATATCGAAGCAGTAACATCAGGATTATCGGAAGTCACAGTGTATTCGCCATTACCTTCAGCTACAGAGACTGCAGTGTTGCTGGATGATAGACCCATGGGCACTGAAAAAGTCAATTCGTCTTGAGTCAGTTTCAATACGTCAGTAGTGTAGATACTGTAGGTGTATTGATAGACGGTTTCGCCCTGAACGATTTTGATGCGGGCTTTACCGTTTTTCAAACCTTCGATAGAAGTATTGTCGACTACAGTAGCATAATTTTCATCGAGCGACTCAGCTGTGTATTCACCTTTGGCAGGATCCACGGGAAGAGGCTCACGAGTATCTGCACCAATCTTCACACGATCTGAAGCGAGGTCAACGGATATGTTGACTTCGGCCGAAAGAGCTGACTGGTCACTCACGGTCACTACAGCGGTGTAAGGTTCTTCCTGCGGAACAGCTGTGATTTGAAACTCACCTGTTTCTGCATTGATAGACACACCTACGTAAGAAGGGAGTGAAGATTCTACAGTGTAACCGCCATTACCTTCAGCTACGGAAAGTCCGGTCACAGCCATTGTCTGGCCGGGTAAAGTCTTGATGAATACAGCATTTTGAGCGAGTTTCATCACTTCGGTAGTATAGACGGCTACCGCCACTTTTTTATAGCGGCCGGCTGCATCGGAAAGCACGATGTCAGCTGTACCGTTTTTATAACCGGCAATATAGCGACTGCCATCGGCATCGGTTTCCACATCGGCCACTTCAGGATTCAGAGAATAAGCATGATACTCACCGGCACCTGCGAGAGTCACTTCGCTCAGCGGCAAACGGAATTCATCACCGATCTTTATGCGCTTGGTCTCCGAAGGGACGGTAAGTTCATCGGGGGTGGTGACTGCTTGAGGTTCATCATCGTCGGAGCAAGCAGTAAAGCTAACCGAGGCCAACATAACCAATGCAGCACCCATCAAATATAATTTGGTTTTCATAATCAGTAGAGTGATGTTATTGAAATTTATCATTTTCACATTTGATTACCAGTCTTTGTCCCATGTACCTTCGCATACCACTTCATCATCATAGAATGCGCGGGCGCAATTGCCCATAGCGTCATCCTGACGGGCCACATTGTAGCGGTTGGGGTCCATAGCGAATACCATGTGCGAACCATAACCATTTTTACGCATATTACGCAAATTGTTTTCGCTGGCAAAACGGCCTTGGGCAAATTCCTGGCTATAAAGACCCATATTGGATTTGGGCATACCGGGATAATAGTTTGACAGGTCGGTAGAGCCGCCGTAATCATGGAGTGCGTAAGCAATATATGTACCGCCCTGTACACCATCAAATTCTGTTGTACCATAACGTGTACGGCTATATGCATAAGCTACATTCCAGCGTTCGGGCTGCAGTTTCCACACCTCGTAAGCCAGACGGCACCAAGCCTCAGAAGAAGGAGATACGAAGCCGGGCGGCGGGGGAGTGATAGGAGAGCAGTATTCATCGTCCCAGAAAATACCATCGAGATGATAAGCATCACAGAGAGCCTTGAGTTCCTGAGCGAATGCACGGGCAGTTTCAGGAGCAAGGTTAGAGATACAAGCACGGTCGTGGTTACAAAGAATACCCATTATAATCTTCATGCCGCGATCTTTAAGCGGCTGGAGATACTTCATGCGATTGTCGAGCAAAGCCTGAACATTTTCATTGGCATTGAACCATACTTTACCTTTTTCCATATCATAGTTGATGTTACCCGAGAAGATTATGAGTGCATCGACCATGTATTTACCTGAATTTTTCAAGGTGTAACGCAAGTTGTTCAAGGGATTGGTATCATTTACCTCCATACAGGAGAAAATTTTGACACCGGGCACCATATTGCCATTGCCATCATCAACCATCTTGTTGCAATCGGGCAAAGCACTAAGGTCACGGATAAAGATGATACGGCTACTTGAAGATGAAGCCACATCTGCACCCTGAATAGACAGAGGAACTGCATAACCTTTTTCGGGGTTGAGTGAACCATCGGAAGTGATGGTAAGTTTCAGAGGTGATGATTTTGATTCACCGGCAGCAAGAGTTGCCACACCACCATTCTCCATAGTGATGAACGACTGAGGTATCGCTTCGATAGCAGTACTATTAGCACGGTTATATGCAGCAAGCACAGCCGGATCATAAACGAAGTTCACTGTCTTATTGGCGGCAGCAGGAGCCGTAGAATTGACATGAAGCAATATCTCCTGAGTGTCACGCATATCCAATGAGGTATTGGAAGCGTTACCATCGGCATCGGTCACATAAAGGAGCTGACCATTACCGTCGCCTACATTAGGAATATCGGTAAAACCGTATTCCAATGTATCTTCCGTACAAGCAGCGGCAGCAAAGGCTACCATTGCCATCAGGACTGAACGTTTAATAAGATTATTATATCTCATCGTATTATTAATTCTTTTAGTTTTAACTTAATTGCAAGAATAATGTATTATTCAGGAAGAGACACTTCTTGCCAGCCGAGCTTACCGGGGGCGTTGGATTTACCGGGATAAGTGGCGGGGGTGCTCATGTCGTAACCATTGGCATAATCATGAACGAGTGAACCTGATCCTTCATCAAACTTAGCATAGAATACAAGACCTTCGCTATCGGCAGGCACAGTGTAGAAGTGATTCTTGGCATTGATTTCCTCAGTGGTAAGAATCTTATTCCATACACGCACCTGGCTGATCAAGCCCTGGAAGTCACGGTTGGTATCATAAGCATAACCTATGTAGCAAGCACGGTCATCAGATTTCACATTCCAGTTGATGGTACGACGACCGGCATACTGGGTATCACCTTTCTTAACACCGTTGAAGTATACGTTCACATCACCGGTAGTACCGTCGTAGGTAACTGTGAGGAATGTCCACTTGTTGGTATCGAATTTCCAGGCAGGGTCAGAAGCATTGGGACTTGAAGCAAGCTGCAGCTGATTGGACGGAATGCCTGCGTCACCGATACGGAAAAGGAAACTGCCTTCAATACCCATGAGAGTAGAAAGAGTGTTGGTGAACTGATAGGGATAAAGCATACATTCAAATGTCATCTGCTCCAGACCGCTAAGTTGAGGAGTCTGACCTTCATTAACAAAAGTAAGACAAGTACCTGTAAGATCTCCCGCAACATTAATAAGTGCAGCTCCACGGAACACATAGTAAACCGTGCGGTAATTCTCAAGAACCCCGGCAGGAGCATCTTCAATTACTACCGGTAATACATGTACAATATCCGAATTCAATTCATCTAAATTAACAAACTTTATTGTAGCTTCAGATGATTCCACATGATTTACAGCAATAACTGCAGTAGGATTTACCCATTCATAAAATTTGGCAGGAAGAACTTCTGCATTCTCACCATATATTTTATTATAGGCAACCAATAACTCTGGATTAACTCCGTAAGTGACAAATGATTCTACTTCAAGAGGAGTAGTTAATCTACATGACAAAGTACGAGTCAACTCATTAGCTTTACCATCAAGAGCTATTGTCTGCACCGGAGTAAAGGTGGTAACATATACATGATTTCCAACGTTTTCAACATCATCATTGCAAGCGGTGAAAATCCCTGCTCCTGTTACAAATAGAGCAATAGCTATACTATATAACTTTTTCATTTTCAAAAAAATTCTGATATTAAGAATTATTACTTGACACTGGGATTAACTGCAGATATCAAGGCACGAACATGAGGATAGGGGCAGTTTATATTATAATAGTCATAATTAGCATTATATACCCCTACTGCATGTACGGCAGAAGAAGCAGCCCACTTTGTAAGAGCATCGATAGCAAGCGAATTGTCGGAAAGCACACCTACTTTCTCGTCAGCAGGAGTAATATATGACGCAAGCATACCGATTTTCTCCACAGGTACACCTTCAGTGGAAGCCTTAGTATAAAGATTAGGAAATATATCAGCGTTGGTAGCAGAAGCTCCTTCACGTATAAAAAGGATATCAAATTCATCTACATAAGGAGTCCCTGCTATATTCTCAGGGGCCCCGATATAGTCAAATTTCATAGCAGGAAAACGATTATGCCAATCACTTGCCGCACCGAGACAAAGAAGTTTCAATGCATTGTATTCTGCAAGTTCACTCTCGGTCAAATGAAGGGTAGATTTGCCATTAAAAGCAAACATCACACCATCGAAACCGGTAGTTTTAGCATAACTAAGCTGCTTGGTAAGATTATCAAGCATATAGTCGACACGGTCGGGAGTAGCAAGAGCAGCCATCTGCTCCGCATAATCCTCAGCTTCCGGATCAAGAAGGCCACGCTGAGCGGCAAGATCCTCAGCCAAAAGAGCGTAGGCAGAATTAAGCGCATCGAAATCGATAGTGTACATCACTTTTTGAGCAAAACGCTCACGCACAATGGCCATATCTGAAAGTGTAGTTCCACATACCTTATCCGGAGCTTCAAGAACGATTACATCGACTGAATCAGGCATAGCGGTAAGGCGCTGTCCTTGGCCCGCAGCCCCGGCAGCAGGATTGGCTATCCAGGCGTAAACCTGACGGTGATCTGTTGCGCGATACTTACGTATAGCAGCGCAATACTCAGCATA
>CAYZFG010000111.1:0-5400 GCA_964477665.1 uncultured Staphylococcus sp. | reverse complement strand
GGTACACCGCAGCCGGAATATATATCTGCGGCTGGGCTATCGTCCCCCCGCAAAATGACCCCATCTATTGATTCACTCGAATCCGATGAAATACATTATATACATATTACCGATCATGATGCTGCTGGCCGGCTGCTCATCATCGTCTGACGCGCCTGACTATGGCGACGCGGGCGAGTATGTGTCGCTCAGCTTCAACATGGTATCAACAGGCGACTTCTCGGGCTCGCGTGCCGATGCTTTGCACAACGAGACCTCATCGGAGTTCCGAGCCTTTGAGGACGGTATAGATCTGAGCGACCTGGGTGTATTTGTTTTCGCCAAGTTTGCCGGTAGTACTGACGAGGATAAGCTCGTCTACAAGTTTACCAACCTCCTTGCCTCTGACGATGCCCGCATCAATATAGTGGGCTCTGAGGGTAATTATCTTGTCAATCTTATGATATTCCGCGACGACATGAAGGAAGTGCTCGGCGGATATGAAATCACACCCGAGGGTAAATCCACCATCATATTCCGTATTCTCATGCTGGCCAACTGCTCCTCACCCGGCACCAATGCTACCGCCAAGTGGGACGCCATTACCGGTAAGACATTTTCTGATGTAATTGCACAGCTCGGTGAGTGGAACTACGCTATGAGTTATATCTATAATCAAAACGGTGGTCCCGGAGTGGAATCGCTTTACACTAACAGGAAGAAGAATATCCCTATGTTTGGCACCAACGCTTTTGCAGCCGCCGAAAGCGACCTCTACTATAGCCGCCCCGAAAACCGCGTGTATCTCGGTCAGATCGATCTTCTGCGCGGCCTTGCCAAGGTGAGGGTTGTGGACAATATCCCCAATAAAGATGCCGAGGGCTATCCCCGCATTGCGAGTGCCGAATTTCTCAGCTCGCAGGCTCAGGCCCGTCAGCTCCCTTATGATGCCGAAAACTATGAAAACGGTCAGCAGGTTCACACCCCCAATATCTATCAGGACAATGACCTCACGCTTGCCGAGACTTACAGGCTCGGTGTCCTTCCCGCTACGTGGATAAATGAGGATATTACCCCGGCGTCGGCCCGTAAAGGCGATGTGTTCATAGGTTTCGTCCCCGAGCAGAAAATCGGTCACCCCAACAATAATTTTGAACTTGGTATGCCCGTCTATCGTGTTACGATCGACAATCGCAAAGCCGACGGCACGCTCGAATCGCTCATCTACGACGTCCCCATGACTTCCTACAACGGCCTCAACTTCTCATTTGGCCAAAACATACTGCGAAATCACATCTATACTCTCTCAGTCAACGGCTTCGGTACACTTCTTGACCTTACTGTCGACGTGGTGCCTTACCGCTCATGCGTGCTCCAGCCTTACTTCGGTCTTGACCGCAATTAAAACCTGAACATATTTCTTACACCCTACGATGAAATTTTCACGCTACATATCTTTCCTTTTCCTTCTTCCGGCTCTTCTCTTCACTGCCTGTGAAGATGAGCTGCCTTATGATTCAGCCATTATAGGCGAGGGCGAAGCTAATCTCAGCGCCCAAGTGGAGTTTCATGCTCTTGAGCCCGCTCTTGAGTCCCGCTCTGCAGGCAATGCCGTTGACCGTGTGGATCAGCTGTGGATGGTTATTTACAAGGTGAATGCCGACGGTACTGACGGCGAGCTCTATGAAAAGGTGCGCATCTACGACAGCGCTACTAACTATAAGCTCCCCGGCTCTGACTTCAATATCGACCAGAAAGGCAACAGCGATGTGCCCTCCGATGCCGAGACCGTCACCCCGTCGGATAATCAAAACGTGGGTCACGACGACGGCACTATCAGCGGCACAGGCGAGAAGACTCCTTCTGCAACTTTCAAGCTCAAGAATATTCCCTACGGCCGATATAAAATGTTTGCCGTTGCCAACGTGGATCTCACTGCCGTTGACTGCTCGACTATCAAGGCTCTCCGCGAAAAGCGGTTTGACTGGCAGACTGATGTCAAGCTTGACAATCAGATGTTTGGCTATTTCACACCAACTACTTCACAAACCTCTACCGGCGAAGCACCTGTCATCACCCTCAATCAGGCTGAAGTGTCGCTCCACGCGTGGGTGCGCCGTATGGTGTCGAAAGTCACAGTTTCGTTTGACGGCTCGGAGCTCAATGAGAATGTGCGTATCTACATCAAGAGCGTAACTATCCATGATATTCCCGCAAGTTGCGCTTTAGGAGAGGAAAACACTCCCACTGATGCGTCGGAGCTGATCACTAATGGTGAGTCTTTCACATATTACAATGCCGGCGAGGGCGCCAATACTGACCATGAGAAGTGGAGTGTCATATTATCGAAAGGCGAGCCTTACGGCGGGGAGACGGGCCATACTGAAGACGACCGTGCGCTGTATTTCTTCGAAAACATGCAGGGCAACTTCCCCAACGATCCCACCATGGACAAGCGCCAGGATCCCAACGCCGTGGGTACACCTGAAAATGAATCAGACGATAAACTCGTATATCCCTCCACCGGCCCTGACTATAAGGATAAGCGCATATACGGCACATATATCGAGGTAGAAGCCTATTACGACAGCCGCCATAAAGATAAGATCTCGCAAGGTCCTATCCGATACCGCTTCATGCTCGGTAAAAACAGTACATTTAACTACAACGCCGAACGCAACTACCACTACAAGCTCACCCTGAAATTCCGCGGATGGGCCAATGAAGCCGACTGGCATATCTCTTACAAAGAATATAAGCGTACACTCATCACCCCCGAGCCTTACTATATATCATACCTCTACGGTCAGCAGATGGACTTCCCCGCCCGTGTGCTCCTTCTCCCCGAAGATAACCCCGCTGATTTCTCAGTGAAAGCCGAAATTGTAGAAAACAACTGGTGGCCCTGGGACCGCGACTATAAAAACGCCGACGGCACCTACGGCACCCGCCCCTCGCAGTTCGTGCCCACCGGGACGGTTGCTACCAGTATGCAGACTATCAATGGCTTTGCCTGGAATGAGCCCGCCATGACTATCTATCCCTATCAGAAATACACCCCTGCAGCTTATGCCGCTAAAGGACAAGATTTTATATATGGTGGCTCTAATTACGTGGGATTCTTGCAGTTAAAACCCGTTTCCACGCTCAGTATCGGTGATAATTATCCCGGTATGGGAACTGGGGATGACAGTAATAATTATGGTCCTAAAGCCAATGAGTTCCTTCAAGGGGTCTATAAGGGAGCTGACATAGCCTACCGATCGTATGGAGTCACTAGTGGCACTTATGATCCGAAAGACCAATCATATGCCTTGAAGATTCCCATGTACACACGTGAGAAGCAGATGGTAAACGCTTCTGACTTTTCAGGCAATAATCCATATATGAATTATTACCGTTTTGCTAAGGTGCGCTTCACTCTCTTAAAAAACGGCAAAGCCATTCCATTTCAAAATGAAGAGGGCAAAGAAGAGACTGAGCGTATTGCTACTATTTTTCAGGTGCCTCGTGTTGAGAATCCTAAAGCGATATACCGCGATTGGGATGATGATGATGCATTTGATGTGGTATTGATGCAAGCAGATAAAGTGAATAGTTCAGGTAGCTATAGCTATGCCCCGTTTAAGTCCGATGGCCCCTGGCGTGCCTCTATTATGGCGGAGACAGAAGATTTTATCCTGCTTACCGGCCCTGATGGAAAGACCAAGTCTGCTATTGGCGACTACGTGGAGGGCTCTACTGAACAAATCATAAGTTTTACGTATAAACCTAAAAGCAAACTTACTTCCTCTAACCAGACTCGTTGCGGTATTATTAAAGTAGAGTATCACGACTATAACTGCGTTCACCTCATATTCGTGCGTCAAGGTTATCATCGAGGAGTGAAGCTTGGCACGGCCACCTGGAGTTGCTATAATGTGTATTCTTCAAGGGGCGGTGCAACCAATACTACCCAACTCAATTCCAAAAATGCCGAAAATAATGTATCACAAGCCTATGTACGGCTTACCGGTAGCCCGCTCTCTATAGGCTCTCTCTATAAGCGCAACCAGTATAACTATGGTATTCTCGAGAGTAATGACAATACGTATGGCTGGCTCACTCGTGTCAACGGCGCCAATCTTTCCACCACGCATCTTACCTTAAATAATACTTTAGCCTCTGCCCGAAATTCTACATGGTCCACCATTTCGGGAACAGGATGGAATAACTCTACCGCAAGATGGGCTACTCAATGGCAGGCGGTAGCAGGTGTTTACGAAAATGGTACGCAGTTCCGTGTCCCCACTGCCGCCGAATATAATTCTCTTCTTTCTACTTGTCAATATGGCTTTGGTATTGCCTACGCCGGTGGATCTACCACTACAGCGACCTCTGTCGAGCAAGCTACTGAATTTAAGGATTATAACAATGATGGCACCGACGATAGCCCTATCTTAGGTCAGGCACATGGCATTAGAGCATGTGTGGTATATGAAAATGGCGAAGGGAGCAATAAAGGACGTAATATTTTATTTCCCTTAGGGTCCACCGGCCAAGGCAAGAGGACAATGAATGTCTATACACGCAATAATTATACAGTTCAACTTGCTAATGGCTCAACTGCGGCTATACCGAGTATTTGGCACTATGCATACAATAATGGCTGGGGTGGTACTTTGACGTATTCCAATCTTAATAATGTATTGGCGGCTGACATCGACAGGTATCGACCTCTGGCTTATAATATTTTACGTCAGTCAGGCTCAATCTATTGGATTCACCAGCCCTCAGGTACCGCTTACGCTTCATGGGACATCAACTACAATACTGTGCGATTCAATCCCCACGATGAAGCCACACTTGCCAATTCTGACTCTCATGCCCTCCCCATCAAGCTCGTCTACTATAGTAATAATGGCCTGTAAGTAAAGCTGTTATTCTAATTGGTGAATACATAAATCACGAGTCGAGGGAGCCGTCGGTTCCCTCGACCCATATATGGAGCGGGGAGCGCTGACCCCCGCCGCCGCGACCACGGCGATGAACTTAAGTCATAGGTCAAAGTTATAAGTGACAAAGTGTGCCCGAGATGGAGCGGAGATGCGAAAGCTGGAAGCCCTCTTCGGCCTGATTATCAATACGCTGTAGGGACGTCGCTGTGCGGAGAGCACTGAAAAAGTCAGAGGCAGTGTCATTTTGCTAATCAAAAAATCGTAAGTGACTCAAAAACGTCCCAAAAATTGATAAAATCCCCAAAAGCCAATGTAAACAAAAGTTAAATTAAGGCTGTTTAATAGCAAAATGAAAGTCAATTTTCAAAAGTGGGTACTTTTTCAGTGCGCTCCGCTGTACGACGTTTCCAGGCAGAGCAATAAACTATTATTCTGTTACGCAGCAAGTTACCATCGGCTCATCTCGTAAACGTCGCCCAGCGAC
>CAYZFG010000110.1:0-5511 GCA_964477665.1 uncultured Staphylococcus sp. | reverse complement strand
TCGACACTGCCAGTGTCGCGCTCTAGCCAGATGAGCTAATACCCCTTGCTTTTGCATCAGCAAAGGTAGTGCGATTTTTTTACCTGTGCAAGTTTTTTCATAGTTTTTTGATTAAAAAAATGCGGGGCGCTCCGGTATGGGGCGCCCCGCAGTATAGAGGGTGGGGTGTTATCGCTTATTTCACGAGCACCTTGATGCCGTTGACGATGTAAACGTTGCCGGCTACGGGGCGCTTCACGCGGCGACCGTTGAGGTCGTATACTTCGGCGTCACCGTTGTTGATGTCGCGGATGATAGCGTCGATACCGCTCATTGATTCAGTCATGTAAGCAATCACGGTAGCTTCGAGGCCTTCGGTGAAGTCGGCAGAGCCGGTGTAGGCTGCATAGTGGTCGTGGGTGATAGATACAGCCACTTCCTTACCGAGCACTTCGAGAGCATTGATGTCAGAGATTACGACCTGACCGTTTTCACCGGTGGTGTACTCATTGTCGAGGAATGTAACCTTGGCGCCGGCAATAGGCTCGTCGGTCACCTTGTCGAGGGCGATTACGGTGAGCTGAGCCTTGGCAGCCTGAAGGGTTACGATAGCGTAAGCTTCGAGAGTCTCGGTGAAGTCAGCCTTACCTTCGTAGTATTCATAGCCGTCTTTGTAAACCGAGAAGTCTACATTCTTACCGAGCACTTCGAGAGCGTCGATGTCAGTGATTACGACCTGACCGTTTTCACCGGTCTGTACTTCCTTATCACCGAAGTATACCCAAGCGTCGGCGATGGGTTCACCTTCTTCGTCAGATACGATCACGGTGAGCTGAGCCTTGGCAGCCTGGAGGGTTACCATGGTGTAGGCATCAAGAGTCTCGGAGAAGTCAGCCTTAACCTCGGCAGCTTCGTAGCCATCCTTGTAGACGGTGAAGTCGATCTGCTTACCGATTACGGCAGGACCGTTGAGGTCAGAGATTACAACCTGACCATTTTCGCCGGTCTGAAGTTCCTTATCCTGGAAGTATACCCAAGCGTCGGCAACGGGTTCACCTTCTTCGTCAGATACGATTACAGTGAGCGAAGCCTTGGCGGCCTGGAGAGTTGCCATTGCGTAGGCTTCGAGTGATTCGGTGAAGTCAGCCTTGCCTTCGAAGTATTCATAACCGTCTTTGTATACGCTGTAGTCAACCTCGGTGCCGAGCACGGCGGGAGCGTCGATGTCAGCGATCACAGCCTGACCGTTTTCACCGGTCTGAACTTCCTTATCCTGGAAGTATACCCAAGCATCGGCAACGGGTTCGCCTTCTTCGTCAGAAACGATTACGGTGAGCTGAGCCTTGGCAGCTACGAGTGCGGCGTCAACCTCAGCGTAGCGGGCGGTGGCAGCGGGGATTTCAAATACATCATAGCCATCCTTGTAGGCGATGATCTTCAGAGTGTTGTCGGCGGGGTAGGGGAAGTAAGCCACACCTTCGGCATCGGTGGTGATACCATCTACGCTCCAGTCTTCAAATGTCACTACGGCACCTTCTACGGGCTGATCACCGGCGGTGACGGTCACCTTGAGGAGGTTGGGCACCTGGAGGTCAAATTTGCCGTTCTGGTTAGCGTAGTAGCCGGTCATGTCGCTTATGTACACTACGAGACCGCGGGTGGGGAAAGTGAGCTTACCGTCGGCGATAGTACCGGCCTTGATTGATTCGATGCTGAGGTCTTCGTTGTCGCCGAACGATACACCCATCGGTACCATAGGTATCGAAACCTCAGTTACGTCGGTAGCGTCGATCTTGATGTAGTGGTTGCAGTCAGAATGGCCCTGGAATGACTGGCTGTAGAAAGGCATATCCTTGTAAGGATTAACGAGGCAGAGTGTGCCGGGGTTAACCTTGCTCTCAAGGAGCTCTACCTTGTAGGTCTCATACTGGGGATATTTGAAGAGGATAGGCTGGAAAGAGTCATCGGAGAAGTCTACCTGACCGAGCGATACCCATTCTTCAGCATTGATGGGGGTATTCTTGTAGAAGTAGATTGCATTACCGTTCACTACATTGCCTTTGTCATCAAGACCTACAGCCATGAGAGTGTAATAGCCTTCAGGATCAGTAGTGTCAAATGTGTAGTTGTAAGTGCCGGGGTTGATAGCACTGCCGGCAGAGGCTAAGTACTGGAGATTGCCTTCGGTTGCAGAGAAGAGTCCGGAGAACATACCCCACTTAACGGTGGTGACACCATCACCTACAGCAATGCCGAAGCCCATTTTATTGTCGGCGTTGCAGATGTCGCTCATCAGGTTGAGATAGAATGAGTAGTCTTTAGCACCGGGAAGGAGCACGGTGAAGGGGAGTGACCATCCCCAGCCTTCGCCATCGTAGCAGCACATAAATGCTTGGTCGGGGAAGGTTATGCTGCCTTCGTTATAAGTACCGTCTTCGTCGGGTTCTACGGTGAACGCAGTACCGTCGCTGTTGTCGATAAGTTGGATGTCGTATTCAGCTGTTACGGTGTTGTCAGTAGGATTTACGGTGAAGATTACCGAAGAAGCCTTGCCGTCGATCTGGGAGTACTTATTGCCGGTTTCATTGAGGTAAGAAGTAGGATAAATGTCGTAGAGAAGATACTGATTCTCATTGGTCTTGCTTACGTAAGCATCTACCTCGTAGGCCGGGAAGGGCTCGGTAGCACTATAGCAAACATAGAGGAAGCCGTCGGTATACTTGGCTTTGCCGAGTGCAGTCCACTTGGTGAGGTCGACACCGCCGGTCTCGGGGTCTTCCGAGCCGCCTTCCACGAGTTCAGTGCCTTCGGGAAGTGCGATGCTGATGGCCCAAGAGTCGTGGTAGCTAGTTTCTCCCTTGAAATTGAGTACAAATGCTTTGGCAGCAAATGTGATGGTGGCGTTGTCAAATTTGCCCTTACCACTGGTAGCTCTTTGCTCAATTTCTACAAGACCGTAATCAACTTCTTCAAGAGTTGAAAGATACTGAGCGGTAACCTCTTTGGTCTCGGGATCAACGGTGAGGATAAGGTTAGATTCCTTGCCATCTTTAAGACTGAAGTCGCAATATCCGGTGACACCGCTTGATAATAATTCAGCGGGGAATATGTTGGCGAGAAGGAACTGGTTGCCGTTAGTCTTGTTGCGGTAAGCGAGCACCTTATAGGGCGCGATGCCATACATGTCTTCGCGTGAGCCCCATGAAGCGTTGATGATACCGTCGGTATACTCAGCTTCGCCGAGGAGGGTCCAGTCGTCGAGGTTGATGTCCTGCTCGCCGCCTTCTTCGCCACCTTCGTTACCGGCTGAGAGCTGAGCGGTGAAAGCGAGACCTTCCATTGTTGAATCAAGCGCAGGAACAGAAATCTCTACGGCGCCTTTTGCGAAAGAGAATACACCGTCGCTGTGAGTACCGGTCGACTTCACGTTAAACTCTACAGAATTTTCTTCACTATAGTAGTAGAGGTTGATGTCAAAATCTACGCTTACAGTAGAGCCGCTGATGGTAAATGTAGCTGTAGAAGCCTTGTCGTCGGTGCGACCGAAATAGTATGTCCCCCCAATATAATCAGCGGGATAAATATCATAGAAAAGATACTTGTTTTCGTCGGCCTTGTTCTGATATATTGGCACGTTGTAAGAGTAAGCCTCGGTAGCGTAACCATAAGATAACATTAAAGACACCAGACCGTCGCCATATTTACCCTCACCGAGATAGTTCCACTCGTCGAGGTTTACATCATTGGCGGGAGCCTCTTTGCGCGCTACCTTCTTGCCGGCTTTCTTCACCGGCATTGAGCTGCGATTTAATTTTGTATCTGAGAGCTTGACGCCGGGTGCTTTCTTGATGGCTGTCACCGCTGCGGGTTCAGCCTTGCCATCAAGCATCACGGCATTGCTCAGATCGCCTTTTGCCGATACGCCCAGTATGGTGATAGCGGCTAAGACTAAGACTGCGTAAAACTTTTTCATAAAGTGATAATTGAAAATAAGAAATGATTTTAATGATTAATCATGACTTCGGCCGTCGGGCCGATTGTAGCAACTATAGGAAAATCTTTGCAAAGATAAGGCCTTATGGTTGAAATTCCAATAATTAAGCTCACTTTTTGTTAAAATCATTAGTTTTTCCGTGAGAAATATTAAAAATATAGGGGCGTGGGGCTTACTCGGCAATTTTTCACTAACTTTGCGCTATGGAACAATCACCCACTCTCAAGCCGCTTTTAGGCATGAATCTCGATCAGCTCCGCGGCGTGGCCGCTCAGGTGGGGCTGAAACCTTTTGCCGCCGGGCAGATGGCCCGATGGCTGTATGAAAAGCGCGTGACCGACGTCGACGAGATGACTGATCTGTCGCTTCACGCGCGTGCGCGTATTAAAGAGATGTATTGCATAGGCCGCTCGGCTCCTAAGGCTGAGGCTGTGAGCGTCGACGGCACGGCAAAGTATCTTTTCGAGGGTGCCGGAGGGCGCGACGTAGAGGCGGTGTTTATTCCTGACCGTGACCGCGCCACGCTCTGCGTGTCGTCGCAGGCCGGTTGCCGCATGGGGTGCAAGTTTTGCATGACGGGTCGCCAGGGCTTTCACGGCCAGCTCACCGCGGGGCAGATTATCAATCAGGTGCTATCAGTGCCCCGAAGCGAGGACCTTACCAATATCGTATTTATGGGAATGGGTGAGCCTATGGATAATATAGACGAAGTGCTCCGCGCTATCGAGATTCTCACCGCCAAGTGGGGAATGGGTTGGAGCCCCAAGCGCATCACCGTGTCGTCGATAGGCAAGCTCGACGGGTTGCAGCGGCTTCTGCGCGAGACGTCGGTCCACGTAGCGCTAAGCATCCACTCGCCATTCCCCTCGGAGCGCGAGGGGCTCATGCCCGTGCAGCGCGCCTATCCGGCCGTGAAGGTAATCGACGCGATGAAGGATTACGACTTCTCGGGTCAGCGCCGCCTCTCGGCTGAATATATAATGTGGGACGGAGTCAACGATGACCTCCGCCATGCCGAGGCACTTGCCCGCCTGCTCAAAGGAGTGAAATGCCGAGTCAATCTTATACGCTACCACGCCATAGGGGGCGACTTCTCGGGGCGTCCCGCCTCGCGCGAGAAGATGGAAGCCTTCCGCGACCGCCTCAATGAGCTCGGAGTCACGGCCACCATCCGCGCCTCCCGCGGTGAAGACATCGACGCCGCCTGCGGCATGCTCGCCGGAAAGAGAAAGCAGAGCCCCAGCGCTTAATGCTTAAACCGCTGAAAACCAATTATTTCCTGTAGGGATGCTCCATGGAGCGCACCACGGCAAATTCGGCGACGACTACCACACGACCACGGCGGTAGATTGTGCGTAAGGTGTAGGGACGTCGCTGTGCGACGTTTCCTGGAAGCTCAACAAGCTATCATTCTGTCATGCAACAAGTTACCCTCGGCCATCCCTGGAAACGTCGCACAGCGACGTCCCTACATTCCACCCTCCACTCTGTTAAAATTAGTTAAATCCCTCCAAATGATTTGGTGGTTTGGAAAATAG
>CAYZFG010000109.1:0-5718 GCA_964477665.1 uncultured Staphylococcus sp. | reverse complement strand
GGGGGAATTGAAAATGGAGAATTTAAATTCCGCTCTACTTTAATTTTAAATTCTAAATTTTACATTCTCAATTCCTACTCCCTCCCCCGCTCCATACACTTTACTTGTTATAAAACAGCAGGATGCGGTTGCGGAGGAGGAGTTCGTAGCGGGCTTGGACGGTCTCGCTCTGCGACTTGATATAGGCGGTCTTGGCCTGCTCGTATTCGGTGGCGTTGGCCTTGCCGTATTCATACTTGTAGGTGATGGCGTCGAGGGCTGCACGGGCGGCCTCAGTGGCTGTGGCCGATGCTTCCATCTTCTTGGCTGCCGATAGAGCCTGATAGTAGGCCTGACGGATATTCTTGAAGAGCTGGCTCTCCTGCTCGGCGAGGGTGAGGGAGGCCGAGAGCTCCTCCACGCGGGCGCGGCGCACTTGATTGCGGGTGGAGAAGCCGTCGAAGATAGGCACCGAGAGCGAGAAGCCGAGCGACTTGCTGAAATTGTCGCGCATCTGCGAGCCAAACGACGCACTCTTCATTCCCGATACGCTGTAGTAGCTGCTGCCGAGTCCGGCCGTGAAGCTCAGGCGGGGAATGTAGCCGGTCTTGGCCACGGAGATGCTTTTCTGAGCCACGTCGATACCCCGGCGGGCGGCGAGGATAGAGTGGTTGGACTGCAGGGCGTGGCGGTACACCTCATCGGCATTGATGATGAGCGGGCGCGCGTCGCCGTCGAGGGGAGCGATGTCAAAACCGTCCACATCGTCAAGTTCAAGCAGGCGTGCGAGATCAACCAGTGCGAGGGCGTGATCATTGGTGGTGGTGACTACGGTCAGCTCGTCGGCAGCGGCCTGAGAGCGAGCCTGAAGCACATCAGCCTCGGGCACCTTTCCGGCCTCAAGCAGAGCCTCCTGCCGCTCCAGCATCTTGGCCGAGAGGGCAGCCTGCTCGCGGGCCACCCCAACAAGTTCGCCCGCATACAGCACCTGAAGATACTGAGCTATGACATTGAGAGTTATATCATCTTTCATCGACTCGGTCTGCTCCACGATCTGAAGCATACGGGTGCGTGCATAATCGACCTGACGTATCGCCGAGAGGCCCTGAAACAGCGGCAGGGAAAGATTGGCGTTAAATCCGGTCATCGACGTATTGCGGTTGGCGTAAGTATTTTCCGAAGTCAATCCGCGGCCGAAGCTCCAGCTCTGCGACGCACCGGCCGAAAGCTGAGGCAGAAAGCGGTCGTAGGCCTCTGTGACGGCCAGCTCGCCCGACTGCTGCTCGATGGCCTGACGGCGCACCTGCAGGTTATGGTCGAGCGCGTAGGTGATACAGCTGTCGAGGCTCCATGACTCAGCCGCAGCCGAAAGCGCGGCCACTGAAAGCGCAAGCGATAATATGATCTTTTTCATGACGGTGAATACTGATTAATGGGTTATGGCGCGTCCGCGGAGACGGTCGGCGGTCTCTACGCCGGTCACCTGCACGTTGATACCGTCGCTCTCGCCCAGCGTCACGGCGCGGCGGGTGAAGGAGTAAGGCTGCACGGTATCGGTAGTGACGTAGACAAATGTACTGTCGCCCGACCACTCCACTACGCTCTCGGGGATAGTGAGCACCCCGGCGAGGCTCGACAGGGTCACGGTGGCGTTGGCGCTGTAGCCCGAGCGGAGTTCCACACCGGCAGCGTCGGAGATAGCACCTTTGAGCTCAAAAGTATTGGCTCCGTTAGACTCCGTACCCTTCGGGGCGATATATTCCACCACGGCGTGGAGGGTATCCTTGGGGAGCGCGCCCACGTTGACGGTCATGGGCATACCCACCTTGAGCAGTCCCACCTCGGTCTCGTCGACGTTGCCCTTGAAGATAAGATTGTTCATATCGGCGATGGTGGCCACGGTAGTACCGTCGTTCATCGTATTGGCCTGAATCACAGAGCTACCAACCTTGACAGGCACGTCGAGCACCAGACCGGTGATGGTGGCGCGCACGAGAGTATTGCTTTCCGACGCATTGTTGACGCTCACACCCTCCTTCACGATAGAATAGGCATCGCGGGCGGCTTCGAGCTCACGCTCGGCCTGGCGGTAGGTGGTCTCGGAAGTCTCGTATTCCTCGCGGCTTATCACCTTCTTGTCGAGCAGCAGGCGGTTGCGTTCCCACTTGGCGCGGGCATCGTCGAGGGCAATGCGGGCGCTCTCGATGCGGGAGAGAGCCGACGAAAGCTGACCCTCGTCAGGGATAACCTTGATGCGGGCTATGATGTCGCCCTCGTTGACCACGGTTCCGGCCTCGACGCATATCTCGGAGATGATACCTGACACCTGAGGCTTGATGGCGATTTCGTCGCGCGGCTCGATCTTGCCGGTGAGCACGGTGGTGCGCACTATGTCGCCCGTGGTGGGGCTGACCACGTCGTAAGTCACTTCAGCAGGACGCGACGAGAGGTAGAGGTAGACAAATGTGCCTATGAAAATTCCTGCGATTATCACCCACAGGAGGATTCGGAAAAACTTTTTCATTGCTGTTTATGAAGATTTTATATTATTCGTGAATGATATTACTTGGAATTGAGGGCCTCGATGGGCTTGATGCGCATGGCCTTGACCGAGGGGACGAGGCCGGCGAGCGTGCCGAGGATGATGAAGGTGGCGAGGATGATGATCGCCGTGGAGAAAGTCATCTGGAAATGCACCGGGGCGAGCACCATCTGCACCACGCCCAAGACTATGGCCGCAAACGTGATACCGGCCAGTCCGGCCACGAGGGTGAGCACCACGCCTTCGGAGAGTATCTGCATCACTATGTCGCGCGGCTTGGCGCCTATGGCGCGGCGTATGCCTATCTCCTGAGTGCGCTCGCGCACGATGATCCACATGATATTTCCCACGCCCACTACACCGGAGAGCAGTGTACCCAGGCCCACGAAGAGAGCAAGCAGGTTGATGCCGAGCATGAGATTGTCGAGCATGGCGAATTGCTCCGAGACGTCAAACATGTATACGGCGCCCGTATCGTCGGGGGCTATCGTGTGGTTGCGGGCGATGATGCGTAGCATGTCGTCCTTAAGCTGCGAGGGAGTGTAGCCGGGCTTGGCGGTAAACATGATGAAGCCCACGTTGTCGCCCAGGTTGTAGCTGCGGCGCAGGTTGTCGTTGGATATAATGATCGAGTCATCTATCGTGCCCATGATGGAGACGTCGGAACTGGCCTGACCGGCCACGCCGACGACCTTGTAATATATACCGTCAACTGACACCTCCTTGCCTATAGCCGACCCCACGCCGAAGAGGTCGCCGGCCACGCGCTTGCCTATGACACACACCTTGCGGCCCATGGCATCGTCGCTGGCGTTGAGGAAGCGACCTTCGTAGATGGTGGGGATGATGATGCGCGAGTAGTCGCTCTGCACGCCCATGAGGGTGGTCGACGACGAGCGGGTGCCATACATGGCCGTGGAGCCGAAGTTGTTGGCCACGGAAAATGCGTCGATTCCCTCTATACTGCCGCGTATCTGCTCGGCATCCTTTACCGAGAAATTAAAGGTGCGACCTTTATTGAAACCGGCGTAGGGCTTGGTGGTGCGGTTAGGCCACAGCAGACCCATATTGGTGGCGAAGCCCTGAAACTTCATGCCCATGAAATTTCTGAACCCGTCAGCGCCGCCTATGAGTATGGCCAGGATTGCCGTGCCCCAGAAGATACCGAAGGCCGTCATGAGCGTGCGGGTCTTGTTCTGAGCCAGCGTGGCGCCTATCTCGCGCCAGTTGTCGATGTCAAATACCGGATTATTCATCGCGAAGAGCTTCTACGGGTTTGATTTTAAGTGATTTCAGCGCGGGGAAAAGTCCGGCCAGCGCTCCGGCCACTATCAGTACCACCATCACCTGAATGGCGATCGATATGTCGATGCGAGGGTTGAGCAGCGGGCTGTCAGGGCCGGCAAAGAAGTGACCCAGCAGCTCGGCGGCGCCCATGCCGGCAAGGATGCCTATGTAGCCGAATATCGAGGTGATGGCCACGCTCTCAAGTATGATCTGGCGCAGTATCACCAGCGGCCGGGCACCTATGGCGCGGCGGATGCCTATCTCGTGGGTGCGCTCGCGCACTGATACAAACATGATGTTGCTCACTCCCACTATGCCCGAAATCAGGGTAAGAATACCGAGTATCCACACGGCTATCGAGAGGCCGGTCTGTGCCTGGAGTGTACTTACATATCGCTCGAAGCGGTTCCATATCCACACGGCGCTGTCATCGTCGGGCGCGAAATCGTGGGTGCGGGATAGCGCCTCGCGCACCTCCTGCTCCATGTCGAGGCTCTGCTCAAGGGTGGAGATGTCGTTCATGCGGCCGCGTATCTGGGAGATTACGGTCTTGTCAGTGCTCATGTTGCGCGCCACGGTAAAGGGGATATACACCTCGTTGCGCCACTCGCTGTCATATATGCCCACCACGGTAAACGTCAGTCCGTTGATTACCACGAGCTGCCCCAGCGGGTCACGGGCCGGATCGAGAAGATTGTCGGCATTGCGGCGCGAGAGCACCACCACGCGGCGCATCTCCTTGATATCTATAGGATTTATATCGCGGCCCATCGCGAGTGTCACGCCCGTCTCCTCGGCGAGATTACCCGGCATCACACCCTGATAGCCCGAGTTGAGATAATCGCGGCCGGTCGACACCACGGCCGAGTGATTGCGTATCGTGGCCTTAATATCGCGAAGCGCATCGCCCGTCACGGCTTTCAGGTAGTCAGGGTCAGTGGTCTTAAGCTCAATCTGGCGCCATTCCTTGTAGCCCTTGTAAGGCTTCTGCGTCCAGCCGCCGTTGACCTGAAGGATGTCGGAATCCTGCGATGAGAAAAAGACCTGGCTGCGGTTGACCACGCCACGCGCCACGCTCAGCAACACGATGAGCAGAAATATACCCCACGATACGGCAAAGCCCGTCAGGGCAGTGCGCATCTTGTTGGTGCGGAGCGTAAGCAGTATTTCGTTGATAAGATCAAGCATGGCGTCAATGTACTATACGGCCGTCTACGATGCGGATTATACGGTCAGTCTGCTCGCCCACCGCGGGATCGTGGGTCACGATCACGATGGTCATACCCTCATTATTGAGGTCGCGAAACACCTGCATCACCTCGCGCGAGGTGTGGGAGTCGAGCGCGCCCGTAGGCTCGTCGGCAAGTATTATGGCCGGGCGCGTGATAAGCGCGCGGGCGATAGCCACACGCTGCTTCTGTCCGCCCGACAGCTCTCCCGGCAGATGCGTGGCGCGGTCAGCCAGTCCCATGCGCTCAAGTTGCTCCATGGCCAGAGCATTACGCTTGCGGCGTGAGATACCGCGGTAGAAGAGCGGCAGAGCCACATTATCGAGCGCATTCTTGTAATTGATGAGGTTAAACGACTGAAACACAAATCCTATCTTATGGTTGCGTAAGTCAGCCGCACGGTTTTCGCTCAGATCCTTTATAAGCTGACCGTCGAGATAATACTCACCCGAATCATAATTATCAAGAATACCCAGGATATTGAGCAGCGTAGACTTACCCGAGCCCGAGGCGCCCATGATCGACACCAGCTCACCCTTGCGTATTTCGAGGCTCACATCCTTGAGCACATGCAGCGGCACCGCTCCCGGATAAGACTTATTTATGTCATGCAGATGTATCATATAAGTAGCAAAGATATATCCTTTAAATAACTCAGATACCATATATGACGCAACCCTC
>CAYZFG010000108.1:0-5865 GCA_964477665.1 uncultured Staphylococcus sp. | reverse complement strand
TTTCCCTTGAGATTGCGAGGCGTGTATTTGGTGATGTACTCGTGCTTTAGCGAGGCGAGAGTCTGGTCGATATACTGCTTGCGGGTCTCGTCGGTCACTCGGGCATTCCATTGAGCCTGAGTCTCGTAGGTCTTGCGTGTCTGCCAGTCCTCTACGGCACGTTTAAGGCGGCTCTCGGCAAAGGCAGGGAAGGTCTCGGCCTGAAAGGTGCGTGAGGTCAGTTCGGTACTTCCTTCCTCTACTATGACCTTATAAAACGGCGTATCGTCGCACCCGAAAAACGCGTCATATACCACATACTTGGGATAGGGAATCTCGTGGCCGCTCACATTGGCAAGCTTCTTGCATCCGCGGAATATTCCGTAGTTGCCTATACCGTAATTGCCCTGAGTGATACCGGCTTCGGCTTCGTCGGGCATCACTATGGTTTCGAGATTGGAGCAGTTTTCAAATGCGTATTTGCCTATCTTCTTTACGGTGTTGGGGATCACCATTGACTTGAGGTTCTTGCAACCGGCAAAACCGCCTTCCATTATCCCGCTGAGATAATAGTCGATACCGTTGAGGCGCACTGACGACGGAAGCTCCACATCTACAAGCGCACCTTTATTTACGGCCTTACAGCTCACGGTGTTGTCGCGCTGGAGCACAAACTTCACGCCGTCGATTACCACATCAGCCGCCCATAGCGAAGCGCAACTGACGAAAAATAGGAGCAATGCAACTAACTTTTTCATTGTCTGTAGCTTAGAAGTCAAGTCCTACCGATAAGCCGAAGGTGTTAACGAAAGAGGATTTCGCGGGATATTCTATCCAATTATCTCCTCCGTCGTACTTTTCATAACTACCGTGTTTTACTTTCATAGGAATATAATACAAAGCTAAATTAATTCCTACCAAAGAGCTTAGTCTAAACCTTACACCCACTGAGGGTTTAAAGAAAAGCAATGAAGTTGTCCCATCAACTGCGTTCCTCTTGTCATAATGATTAGGATCCTTACTTGGAATAAGCTCCGTCAAATGTAGAGAATTTAATAAAAAACTACCTAATTTGCAGTCAATAAAAAAGTTGGTAGATTTGTGGCCAAAAAAGTCATACCTTGCATCGGCAAAAACTGACATTTTTGGTAATGATGTATAAGCTGCTAATGAGTTATAGCTCAAACCTGCACCGACAAATACTTTGTTAAGTTGGACACCATGAGAAGTAGAAATACCTACTGCTATTTTACCATCAAATCTAATAAGACCATTAGGACGAACGTATCCACCCTCTACATCGACGAAACCGCGATACTTCTGGGCGAATGAGCAGCCGGTGGAAATGATGAGGGCTGCGAGAGCAAGAATAAATTTTTTCATCGGTAAAAAGAAATTTAATTGGTTGATAGTTCGGTAGTTGGTGCCGATTCCCCTGACAACCTATTTATGAATTAATACCGAGAAAAAGCGCGGGAATCTGTATCTGTTGCCCGTCCCACTCTCAAGGCATCTGGCATGGCCCCCAGTCGAGACGGACAACGCCAGAAGCCCACGCCGATACACTTATCGGAAGCGCAGAATCACTCGCACGCGTCTATAAACGTACCCATAGGCATCTGTCGTCGCTATTGTCTTTGACTGAATTGAAACTGCCAGATTTCTGAGAGTCAAGAACAAAGCGCATGACAAACGCTTTTCTATTTTAAATTTTGCCCACTCCGTAGAACTCTTTCCCGTCGGCGTGGGCTTTGCCGCAAAATTAATGCTTTTTTTCGACTGATGAAAATTTTTTTGTGTAAAATATGGAGCGGGGGGGAAAGAATTCAGAATTTAAAATTTAGAATTTTAGAGAGTCTAATCATTTTAAATTTTTCATTTTTAATTTTCAATTCATCTGCACCCCGCCGCAGCGACTACGGCGATAGATACAAGTGGCTGATATTCAACGATATATAGGCATGGTGACGGAGGGCGCGTCGGTGCAACCACTCCGTGGTTGGGATGGTTCGGGGGCGGTTTATCCGCGGGTGGCAAGCACCCGCGGTTGAGAAGATGGCTGCCCGTCCCGGGCACAATGGTTGCGCGATAATCGCTTTATAGTAAGAGTTATTATTTAGTAACGCAACAAGTTACCATAGGCTTATCCAGGAAACGTCGCAAAGCGACGTTTCTACAAGTCGTTGATAATCACCTATTTGGTGTTATTGCCATAAATTTGGCTGTTACCCTTGCGGTTTATCGTACATCTCGCCGCGCTCGGGGTAGCGCGAGCCGCGGAGCAGGAGGCGAAGTGATGTATTGTAGGTGAAATAGGCCCACATCCAGTTGAGCAGCACATTGATCTTGCTCCTCATACCCAAGAGCGAGAGCAGGTGGACAAACATCCACGCCACCCAAGCAAGCCAGCCGCTGAAATGATAGTGGGGCAGGTCGGCCACGGCGCGGTTGCGCCCGATTGTGGCCATCGAGCCTTTATCCTTGTAGCGGAAAGGCTTGTCGGCACGCCCGGTGTTGAAGATACGGGCGAGGAACTTGCCCTGCTGGATAGCCACCTGAGCCAACTGAGGCAGACCGCGCGGAGCATCGTCAGACGTGTGGATACCCACGTCGCCTATAGCATAGACATTCTCAGTGCCCTCCACGCGGCAAAAGCCGTCGGTAATCACGCGGCCACCGCCTCCCACCGGTTTGTCCATTCCCGTCCATTCAAACTGCACACCCTGCACACCGGCGGTCCATATCACCATCTCGGAATAATAAGTATCGCCGGCAGTGGTGGTGACGATATTATCATCGCCATACGACTTCATGATAGTATCGAGGTGAATATCCACCATCAGCGCCTCCAGACCCTTGTGAGCGTCGGCCGATGACTTCTCGCTCATGGTGCGGAGCAATCGGTCAGAGCCCTCAAGAAGCACTATCGAGACATCGTCGGGCGACAGCGTAGGGTAGTCGCGCTTTATCACATAACGCTTCATCTCGCCCAGCGCCCCGGCAATCTCCACACCCGCAGGACCACCGCCTATCACCACGAAGCTCAGCAACCGGCGTCGCTTCCCGGCATCAGGCTCTATGGAAGCGCGCTCGAAACGGTCGAGCATCTCGTTGCGGATGCGTATAGCCTCGTCGGTCGACTTGAGGGTATAGACCTTTTCAAGCAGTTCATCGTTACCGAAGAAATTATTGGTGCTACCGGCAGCTATTACGAGTCGGTCATAGCGGATAGTCTCGAAAGAAGTAGTGACAGTCTGGGCGGCCACATCAATTCCCTTCACCTCACCTAAATGAAACTCAGCCTTGTGGCGCTTGCCGTCGCGAAGCTCCCTGCGAAACGGGAACGCGATACTCGTGGGGTCGAGTCCCGACGATGCCACCTGATAAAACAGCGGCGGAAAGCCGTGGAAATTATTGCGGTCAACGAGTATGATTTCATACTTGCTGTCGTCGAGATGCTTTATGAAATTGAGTCCGGCGAAACCTCCGCCTATGACTACTACGCGCTCACGTGAGGGGGATGTGGTGGATGTCATTGCTATCTGTTGTATAGTTGATTATACAAAGATAACACACTGAGATGGTCACTTGTTTAGGAATCGGCGAGGCACATCCTTGTTGTGCTTGTCAAACGTGCCGACGGCGTTTCTCACAAACGCATCACGCTGCGCCCTCCACGCAGGAGCAATAGAATCACTCTCGGCAGGGAAGAGGCGGAAATTATCGCCCTGCTTTACAGGCGAATTGACAAATACAAGCGAATAGTCGGCATCCTTAACCGTGGCACGCCCGAGCGAGTCGCGCGCGAGCGTCACCCTTACCATGGCTCCGCCGCGGGTGTCAGGCTTCTTCATGCCGGATATAAAATTGCCGAGCGAATACACCAGCAGACCCTTGCGACCTGTGGTATCAGCCTCAAAAATCTCCATAGGCTGAATCACGTGGGGATGGCCGCCGATGATAAGATCCACACCCTGCTTCTTAAGGAAATCGGCAAGATCGCGCTGGGCGGCATTGGGGAGCAGATGATACTCGTCGCCCCAGTGTACACACACTGCCACTATCTCGGCCCCCTTGCTGCGGGCGGCTGCAATATCCTTAGCCATGAGATTACGGTCGATATAGTCAAGGCCCACGGGAGTGGTGCGCTTCATGCCGTTGGTGCCGTAAGTGTAATTCAGAAACGCCACGCGGAAACCGTTGATATCCTTTATAAGCGGCAGGATGGAATCGCGCGCAGCCTGGTCGTGATAGATACCCACGTAAGGCACGCCGCGTGATTCAAACGTATCTATAGTGCGGTGAATACCCTTGTCGCGCCGGTCGAGGGTGTGATTGTTGGCCGCAAGGATAAGATCAAATCCCGCTCCGAGGAGGGCGTCGAGATACTCGTCGGGGGCGCAAAACATAGGGTAACCCGAATAAGGCTTCCCTCCCAGCGGTGTCTCAAGATTCACCACGGCATAATCAGCCCCGGAGATAAAATCACTTACGGCCGTGAAGTATTGCGAGTAGTCATACGTGCCGTCGCGTCGGGCGGCTACTTCGAGCTGCTGCTTGTGCTGCATGGCATCGCCGGCGAAAACTATCGAGGCGGTATCAGGCTGCGCCACGAGAGCTACGAGCGAGAGCAGCAGGTGATGAAGCATGACGGGATTACTTATAAATAGCGTGGGTAGCGGCGAGAAGGGTATTGCACATGAGCATACAGATGGTCATGGGACCTACACCACCGGGCACCGGAGTGATAAACGAGCACTTTGGGGCTACATTTTCAAAATCCACATCGCCGCTCAACCTGAAACCGCTCTTGCGCGAGGCATCAGGCACTCGTGTAGTACCCACGTCGATTACAGCTGCACCATCCTTGACCATATCGGCGGTGACAAAACCGGGCTTTCCCAGAGCTGCGATGATTATATCAGCCTCGCGGCATATCTCCTTAAGATTTTCCGAAGCACTGTGAACCACCGTCACCGTAGCGTTGCCGGGATTGCTCTTCTGCATCATGAGCGTAGCCACGGGCTTGCCCACGATATTGCTGCGGCCTATCACCACGCAACGCTTGCCGGCAGTGGGCACATCATAGCGCTTCAGAAGCTCCATGATACCCGCCGGTGTGGCCGACTTAAAGCAGGGGAGACCTATCGACATGCGGCCGACGTTGACGGGGTGGAAGCCGTCGACATCCTTGCGGGGGTCGATTGCCTCGATGACGGCCTGCTCGTCGATATGGCGGGGGAGAGGAAGCTGCACGATGAAGCCGTCGACCTCATCGTCGTCATTCAATCGGGCGATTGTTTCGAGAAGCGTGGCCTGATCGACGTCGTCCTCATAGCGGATAAGCGTGGAGCGGAATCCGCAGCGCTCGCAGGCTTTCACCTTGTTGGCCACATAGGTTTCGCTGCCACCGTCGTGACCCACCAGGATGGCTGCAAGATGGGGAGCACGCTTTCCGGCCGCAACCATTTCGCTTACGGTAGCGGCTATTTCAGCCTTGATGGTCTCGGCTGTGAGTTTTCCGTCGATAAGTGTCATATAATAATTGATGTATTGAGATTCGTAATGATTATTTCTTCATGCCGCGGAGGCCGCGCATCATGGCCATGGGATTTTTGATAGATGAAACCTGCTTCATCATCTTGCGAGTCTGTTCAAACTGCTTCAGCAGACGGTTGACCTGCTGAAGATCCGTGCCCGAACCGTAAGCAATACGGCGGCGACGGCTGGCGTTGATGATGTCAGGATTCGTGCGCTCCTCGGGAGTCATCGAGTGAATAATCGCCTCGATACCCTTGAAGGCATTATCGTCAATATCAATATCCTTGATAGCCTTGCCCACGCCGGGAATCATCGAAGCGAGCTCCTTGAGGTTACCCATCTTCT
>CAYZFG010000107.1:0-6104 GCA_964477665.1 uncultured Staphylococcus sp. | reverse complement strand
CCCGACCCTCTGCTTGTAAGGCAGATGCTCTGAACCAGCTGAGCTAAGCGCCCGTTTGTCTCGAAAGCGATGCAAAGGTAGGCACTTTTTCTGAACTGAGCAAATGATTCGCGAAAAATTTTACACTTTTTTTATTTTTCCTCTTCCTTTGTGCTCGTAACGTCGTGAAATGTATTATCTTTGTGAATGTTTTCATAACTAAATTTCTATTGATGAAAAAGAATATAACCCTCAAGAAAGGATTGAATCTTAATCTTGCCGGAAGCGTGAGGCGCATGGAGGCTACCGAAGTGAAGGTGGCGCGTGTGGCCGTGACTCCCGACGACTTCCCGGGATTTGTTCCGAAACTCGACGTGCAGCCGGGCGACGCTGTCAAGGCCGGTGAGCCGCTGCTCCACGACAAGAACGCCGAGGCGATGAAGCTTTGCAGCCCGGTGGCCGGCAAGGTGGCCGAGGTGGTGCGCGGTGCCCGTCGCAAGATCGAGCGCGTGGTGGTGGAATGTGACGCCGCCTCGACCGAGGCTGTGACGTTTCCTGCCGATATGCCGGTGAAGGATCTTATCCTTGCCTCGGGATTGTGGCCGTGGATGCGCCAGCGCCCTTACGACATAGTGCCTTCGCCCGAGGTGATGCCCCGCGATATTTTCGTGACGGCGCTCGACACGGCTCCTCTTGCCCCGGACTATGCCGTGCCTGCCGCCGATGTGCTCGAAGCCGGCGTGAAGGCTTTAGGTAGTCTTACTTCCGGTAAAGTATATATAGGCGCCGCCGCAGGCAGTGATTTCCCCGCCGTGGCCGGTGCTGAGATAATAGGTTTCAACCGCCTCCACCCGGCCGGTAATGCCGGCGTGCAGGCTGCAAATATCGCTCCGGTCAACAAGGGTGAGGTAATATGGACTCTGAGCCTCGACACTCTTGCCCGCATAGGCCGACTGATGCTCGACCGCCGCGCCGACTTCTCAGCCACAGTAGCCCTCACCGGCTCGGAAGTCAAGGAGCCCTGTATGCTCGCCACGGTTGCCGGTGCCGAGATCAAGCCTCTGGTAGAGGGACGCCTTGACGGCCGGACTCACGAGCGCATCATCTCAGGCAACGTGCTCACGGGCTACCCCGTGGCCGAGGACGGTTATCTGCGCTTCCCCTATCGCCAGATTACGGTGATACCCGAGGGTGACGATGCCGACGAGTTTATGGGCTGGGCTTCGATGTCGCCGTCGAAGCTGAGCGAAAGCCGCTCGTTCCCGGGTCATTTCTCGGGCAAGGAGTTTGCCCCCGACGCCCGCATCAACGGTGGCCGCCGCGCCATGATCATGTCGGGCATCTACGATAAATACATGCCCATGGACATCCTGCCCGAATACCTCATCAAGGCCATAATATCGCGCGACATCGACAAGATGGAAGCACTGGGCATCTATGAGGTGGCGCCTGAGGATTTCGCCTTGGCCGAGTATGCCGACCCGTCGAAGCTCGAACTCCAGCAGATAGTGCGCGACGGCCTCGAATACCTGCGCAAGGAGGTGTGACAGTCCCGTAATCCATGATTCATCCACATTATATATAATATACTCACGTGAAACCATTAAAGAATCTACTTGACCGCATGCGCCCGCATTTCCAGCCGGGTGGTAAGTTGTCGGCTCTGCAGAGCGTGTTTGACGGATTTGACACATTCCTCTACACGCCCAACTCCACGTCGCGCACCGGTTCCAATATCCACGACAGCATCGACTCCAAGCGAGTGATGATCATCGTGGTGCTCTCGCTCATGCCCTGCCTGCTCTTCGGCATGTACAATACCGGCTACCAAAACTACCTCGGCTCGGGCGCCTCATCTTTCCCCTTCTGGAGCCTGATGGCCTACGGCTTCCTTGCCATCCTGCCCCGCATCGTGGTGACCTACCTCGTGGGACTCGGCATAGAGTTTATCGTAGCCCAGATGCGCAAGGAGGAAATACAGGAAGGTTTTCTCGTAACGGGAATCCTCATCCCCATGATATGCCCCATCGAGACCCCGCTGTGGATGCTGGCCGTAGCCACAGCCTTCTCGGTGATATTTGTTAAGGAAGTATTCGGCGGCACGGGCTACAATATATTTAATGTAGCACTCGTGGCCCGCGCATTCCTCTTCTTTGCCTATCCGGCTCAGATGTCGGGCGACTCGGTATTCATCTCCACCCGTCCTATTCTGGGACTGGGCGGCGACGTGACCTTTGCCGACGGTATCTCCGGCGCCACTCCCTTAGGCCAGATAGCCACCGGCGTAGGCGGCGCCACTCCCACTAATATCATAAGCGAACCTATCTCTACGTGGGATGCATTCTTAGGTCTTATTCCCGGCTCGTTTGGCGAGACGTCGACGCTGTGTGTAATCATCGGCGCCGTGATACTTCTCGCAGCCGGCATAGCCTCGTGGCGCATCATGCTGTCAGTAATCGCCGGCGGCCTGCTTATGGGCTTCATCGCCAATACATTTGCCACGGCCACCTACCCCGCATCGTTTCTCAACCCGCTCGACCAGCTGCTCTACGGCGGATTTGCCTTCGCAGCCGTGTTCATGGCCACTGACCCCGTGACTGCGGCCCGCACCGATACAGGCAAGTATTTCTACGGACTGCTCGTGGGCGTGGTAGCTGTACTGATCCGCACTTACAACAACGGCTACCCCGAGGGCGCCATGCTCGCCGTGCTCCTTGCCAACGCTCTGGCACCGCTCATCGATTACTGCGTGGTGCAGGCCAACATCGCCCGCCGCATGCGCCGAGCCAAGTCTAACGCTTAATCCCCCAGCAAGATGAACAAGCAAAGCAACCTCTATACCGTAATCTATATCATCATCCTTGTGGTGGTGGTAGGTACGGCTCTTGCCGTGACCTCGCTCACGCTGCGTGACCGCCAGCAAGAGAATGTAAATGCCGACAAGATGTCGCAGATTCTCGCCGCCGCGCTCATCACGCCCGACAAGAACAACGTCACCGCCGACTTTGACCGCTATATCACTGACTCATTCGTAGTCAACGCCATGGGCGACACGCTCACCGACGTCAAGGCCTTTGACGTAAACGTGGCCGCTCAGATCAAGCTCGACGCTGACCGCCGCGAGCTCCCCGTATACGTGTGTACCACCCCCGACGCGGGCACCAAATACATCCTGCCGATGTATGGCGCCGGCCTGTGGGGCCCTATCTGGGGCTACGTAGCCATCGACTCCGACGGCTCCACCATCTACGGAGCATTCTTCGCTCACCAGGGCGAGACTCCCGGCCTGGGTGCCGAAATCGAGAAGCCCGCTTTCTCTGACCAATTCCAGGGCAAGCAGATGTGGAAAGACGGACGCTTCCGCCCCGTCACCGTCGTGAAGCCGGGTCTCCGCCCCGCCGACGGCGAAGACTACGTCGACGGCATATCGGGTGGCACCATCACCTCCAAGGGTGTGGCCGCCATGCTCGACAACTCGCTGCAACCTTACAAGAAATTCCTCCAGTCACTTTCGGCCACAAGCCGCTGAAATATCTAAACTACTATGGCAGAAAAAATCAAAAACAGCGCGGTGCTTTTCAACCCGCTGTCGAAAAACAATCCTGTGATAGTGCAGGTGCTGGGTATCTGCTCGGTACTCGCCGTCACGGCTAAGCTGGAGCCCGCGATAGTGATGGGCGTATCGGTGATAGCCGTGCTCGCCTTCGCCAACGTCATCATCTCGCTCATCCGCAACACCATCCCCACCAATATCCGCATCATAGTGCAGCTCGTGGTGGTGGCCGGACTTGTAGTAATCGTCGACCAGCTGCTCAAGGCATTTGCCTACGATGCCTCCAAGCAGCTCTCGGTATTCATAGGCCTCATAATCACCAACTGTATCATCATGGGTCGCCTCGAAGCCTTCGCCATGGCCAACAAGCCCTGGCCGTCGTTTCTCGACGGTATAGGCAACGGCGCCGGCTACGCGATAATCCTCGTAATCGTGGGATTTTTCCGCGAGCTCCTCGGCAGCGGCACTCTGCTGGGCTACAGCGTGATACCCCAGTGCTTCTACGATGCCGGATATGTCAACAACGGCCTGATGATTCTCCCGCCCATGGCTCTCATCGTGGTGGCCTGCATCATCTGGGTTCACCGCTCGCGCAACAAGGACCTTCAGGAAGAAAACTAATCAAAGTAACCACTACATCTTCGTCACATGGAAAATCTCAACCTGTTCATACGGTCAATTTTCGTTGACAACATGATATTCGCCTACTTCCTGGGCATGTGCTCATTCATAGCGGTGAGCAAAAATGTCAAGACGGCTTTCGGCCTGGGAGTAGCGGTGACCTTCATGCTCGTGATCACCCTGCCTATCAACTATCTGCTCTGGACCTACGTGCTCAGCCCCGGTGCCCTCGTGTGGCTCGGGCCGGAGTATGCCGAGGTAGACCTGAGCTTCCTCTCGCTCATAATGTTTATCGCCGTGATTGCCTCGATGACTCAGCTCGTGGAGATGACGGTGGAGAAGTACAGCCCGGCGCTCTACTCGTCGCTCGGTATCTTCCTGCCCCTCATCGCCGTAAACTGCGCCATCCTCGGCGGCTCGCTCTTCATGCAGCAGCGTGAGTTCAGCTCGGTGTTCACAGCCATCTCGGCCGGTGCCGGCTGGGGTATAGGCTGGCTCCTTGCCATCACCGCCATCGCCGCTATACGCGAGCGACTGGCCACGTACTCCAATATCCCCAAGCCCCTGCGCGGCGTGGGTATCACCTTTATCCTCACCGCTCTGATGGGTATCGCCTTCATGAGCTTCCTCGGTATCAAACTGTAATCACCACCTACTCTGATTATGACTACTCTCAATATACTATGCCAGACCTCGGCGGGCACGCTGACGGTGCTCTCCGGAGTGGGAATATTCCTGCTCATCACGCTGCTGCTCGTGGCGGTGCTACTTCTGGCCAAGAAATATCTCGTCCATGCGGGCGACGTGACCATAACCATCAATTCCGATACCCGCGTGCAGGCCGAAGCCGGCAAATCGCTCCTCTCCACGCTGGCCGACAAAAACATCTTCCTACCCTCAGCCTGCGGCGGTAAGGGCAGCTGCGGTCAGTGCCGCTGCCAGGTAATCTCGGGCGGCGGTGACATACTCCCCACCGAGAAAGTCCACTTCTCGCGCCGCGAGCAGCAAGACCACTGGCGCCTGGGCTGTCAGGTGAAAATCAAGGAAGATGCCGAGATCATCGTACCTCAGTCAGCCCTCGATGTCAAGGAATGGGAATGTGAAGTGATATCTAACCGCAACGTGGCCACCTTCATCAAGGAATTTATCGTGGCACTTCCTCCGGGCGAGCACATGGACTTCATCCCCGGCTCTTACGCCCAGATCAAGATTCCCGAATATGAGATGGACTATGACAAGGATATCGACAAGTCGCTCATAGGCGACGAGTACCTGCCGTCGTGGGAGAAATTCGGCCTCTTCACACTCAAGTGCAAGAATACCGAGACCACCATACGCGCCTACTCCATGGCCAACTATCCCGCCGAGGGCGACCGCATCATGCTCACCGTGCGCATCGCCACCCCTCCCTTCAAGCCGAAACCTGAAGTGGGATTCATGGACGTGATGCCCGGTATCGCATCAAGCTACATCTTCACCCTCAAGCCCGGCGACAAGGTGAGAATGTCGGGTCCCTACGGCGACTTCCATCCCATATTTGACTCCAAGGCCGAGATGATGTGGATAGGCGGCGGTGCCGGTATGGCTCCTCTGCGTGCCCAGATCATGCACATGACCCGCACGCTCCACACCACTGACCGCGTGATGAACTACTTCTACGGTGCCCGCGCCCTCAACGAGGTGTTCTATCTCGACGACTTCCTGCAGCTGCAGAAAGACTTCCCCAACTTCAAGTTCCACCTGGCTCTCGACCGTCCCGATCCCGCTGCCGATGCCGCCGGCGTGGCCTACACTCCCGGCTTCGTGCATCAGGTAATCTACGACACCTATCTCAAAGATCATCCCGCTCCTGAAGATATCGAATACTACATGTGCGGCCCCGGCCCCATGAGCGCCGCCGTCAACCGTATGCTCGACGACCTCGGCGTGGAACCCACATCGATCCATTACG
>CAYZFG010000106.1:0-6456 GCA_964477665.1 uncultured Staphylococcus sp. | reverse complement strand
CACCTGACTGTTAATCAGGGGGTCGTTGGTTCAAGCCCATCCTGAAGCGCAAAAAAGCGTTGCTTGTGAAAGCAGCGCTTTTTTGCGTTTATACCACAGGCGTGAAAATAAAATTGTTAACGTCTGTTAACACCTTTGCGCGCTTGATACAAAGTTATTAATTTTGTCAGTTGAATGGACTACCTTGTCCTGACACTTAACTGAAATACCAACCGTTAACCTTAACACAGGCGAAATCAACTATTAAACTTATGAATATCAGGCGCGTCCTCCTGTCACTATTTATGGCAGTCGCACTCGTTGCATCGGCCATGACTGACCAGCAGGTCATCAACTACATCAAGAAGCAGACCGCTGCCGGCAAAAGCGAGCAGCAGATAGGTAAAGAACTGTTGGCCAAGGGTGTAACGCCCGAGCAAGCTCAGCGCGTAAAGGCTATGCTGGAGACTCAGCAGCAGGGCGAATCAGTGGTTGCTAATCAGGGTGTGAGAGGAAATAACATCGAGCGCCGCCACGATGTGTCTAATGACGTTTCATCCGAGACACTCACCGAAGTAGCCCGTGAAGTTGACGAGGGTTTTGACGGAAATGTTTCGTCGCGTCAGATCTACGGCCACAAGGTATTCAACAGCCGCGCCTTGACGTTCGAGCCCAGCGATAACCTTGCTACCCCTCAGAATTACCGCCTCGGCCCCGGCGACGAGGTGATGATCGACATCTGGGGCGCATCGGAAGACCATCTGCGCCAGACCATCTCGCCCGAGGGCAGCATCATGATTTCGTCCATCGGTCCGGTATATCTCAACGGCATGACCATAAGCGATGCCAATAAGCATATAAAGAACACTTTCTCGCGCAAATACGCCGGTATGTCTGACTCCGAGACCGACGTTCAGCTCACGCTGGGTCAGGTGCGCACCATTCAGGTGGACATACTCGGTGAAGTGGCCACTCCGGGTACGTTCCGCATGTCGCCTTTCTCATCGGTGTTCCACGCGCTGTATCGCGCCGGTGGCATCAACGACATAGGCTCGATGCGTAACATCCAGGTACTCCGCAACGGTAAGAAAATCGCCGGTGTGGATATCTACGAATATCTTTTCAACGGCAAGACGGCCGGTAACATCCGTCTGCAGGAAGGCGACGTAATCATCGTGCCTCCTTACGAGCAGCTTGTAAATATCGACGGTAACGTCAAGCGCCCCATGTATTATGAAATCAAGCCCGGCGAGACGGTGAAAGACCTCTTGGATTACTCAGGCGGTTTCTCGGGCGGCGCTTACGAGAGCATGGTCAAGCTCGCCCGCCAGTCAGGTACCGAGAATGAACTTTACAACCTCGAAGCCGGCGATTTCAATTCTTACCGGCTGAAAGATGGCGACGTAGTGACCGTGGGTACCATCCTCGACCGCTATGCCAACCGCGTAGAGCTCAAGGGTTCCGTATATCGCCCCGGACTCTTCGCTATCGGTCAAGACATCAACACAGTAGGTGACCTCATCAGAAAAGCCGACGGTCTTACCGAGGATGCTTACACTGACCGCGTGCTCCTCTACCGCGAAGGCCCGGACCTGGAGCTACAGCTTCAGGCGCTCAACCTCAAAAATATCTTAAATGGCAGTGCCCCCGATGTACAGTTAAAGCGAAACGACGTACTGGTAGTCTCAAGCATCCATGAACTCGAAAGTCGCGGCGCACTGACTATTGATGGTGAAGTCGCAAGACCAGGACAATATCCTTTCGCTCAAAATACTACTATCGAAGATCTTATCTTTCAAGCCGGCGGTTTAGTCGAGGGTGCCTCAACTGCCAGAATTGACGTGTCCCGCCGCATCGCTAACCCCGCCTCTATTGAAGCCACTCAACAGCTTGCCAAGCTCTACACTATATCCATAGAAAATGGCATGACAGTGGGTGAAGGAAAAGGTTTTCTTTTAGAGCCTTACGACCACGTCGTGGTAAGATGGAGTCCCGGATATTCTCCTCAAAGATTTGTATCAATTTGGGGTGAAGTATTGTTTGGGGGAGCCTATACTCTTCAGAAACGCAATGAAAGAATTTCTGACATTCTAAACCGCGCCGGCGGAGTGCTTGAAGGTGCATATTTGAAAGGCGCTCACCTCCAAAGAAAATTATCTGAAGCTGAGAAAGTAGCCCGTGAGGAAACTATGCGTTTAGCTATGATGAACAGCAGCGGTAACCAGAAAGACTCAATCGCCCTTAGTAAAATTGAGATTTCTGAATATTACAATGTAGGTATAGACCTCGAAAAAGCTCTCGCCAATCCCGGTTCGCACTACGATATGGTGCTCCAGCCCGGCGACCAGCTCTACATTCCTCAGCAGCAGAGTACGGTGAAAATTTCAGGTGACGTAATGTTCCCCAACGCCGTACTTTACGAGCCCGGTAAGAAGTTGAGCTACTATATAGATCAGGCCGGCGGCTACGGACAGACCGCCCGCAAGGGTAAGGCTTTTATCGTATATCTCAACGGTCAGGTTGCCCGCGCAAAGAAAAATACGCCTATCGAACCGGGATGCCAGATTATCGTGCCCTCGAAATCATCTACCTCCGGCACTGACTGGACAAAGATTCTTGCCTACGCCACCAGCTTCTCGTCAGTAGCCACTATGGCCGCAACTATTACCAACATTTTCAAGAAATAAACCATGGCTGAAGAAAATATCAATTCCAACGCAAATCATAGCGAGGAGAGCGAGATAGACATCCTCGAACTGCTTTCCACGCTCTGGCAACAGCGCAAGAAGATCATCACATGGTGTGTGTGCGGCGCGGTAATAGGTCTGATCGTTGCTTTCAGCATACCTAAAGAATACACTACCGAGGTCAAGCTCGCTCCCGAGTCGAGCGATTCCTCGTCAAAGATGGGCGGGTTGAGTTCGCTCGCTTCCATGGCCGGTATCTCTATGGGTAGCGGAAGCGGTGCCGATGCCGTGTATCCCGAACTATACCCCGACGTGGTAAATTCCGTGCCGTTTATGACAGGACTTTTCGACGTAAAGCTCAAGACATCCGATGACGACCCCAAAGAGATAACTCTCGAAGAATATCTCACCACCGAGACCCGCTCGCCATGGTGGGGTTACATCATGGCCGTGCCCGGAAAAATCATATCTCTATTCCGCTCTCAGGAGGAAGCTGATCCTGACCACAAGCTCGACCAATTCCAGCTCACCAAGGGTGAGGCCAAGCTGCTCAAAGCCGTGCAGGGCTGCATCGACACTTCTGTTGACTCCAAGACTTCAGTGATATCAATTAAGGTGGTGACGCAGGATCCTATGGTATCAGCCATGCTTGCCGACACCGTCGTAACGCGTCTGCAGGAATACATCACAGCCTACCGCACCAACAAGTCGCGCCAGGATCTTGACTACGCGCTGAAGCTGAATGAAGAGGCACGCGCCAACTATTACGAAGCTCAGCAGCGCTACGCCGACTATCTTGACCGCAATCAGGGCCTTTCTCTTCACTCGGCTCAGACTACCCGCGAGCGCCTGCAAAACGAAGCCAGTCTGGCATTCAACCTCTACAACCAGACAGCCCAGCAGGTGCAGATGGCTCAGGCAAAAGTTCAGGCCACCACTCCCGTCTACGCCATCATCAATCCCGCCACCGTACCGGTAATAGCCTCAGCTCCCCGCAAGATGCTGATACTCGTGGGCTTTACGTTCCTCGCATTCGTGGCTTGCGCCGCTTGGATCCTATTCGGCAAGTCATCGGTAAGCATGTTTAAGGAAAAGTTAAAGCCTGCTGAAAACTCGGAGAACAAGCCTGACGAACCCACCGACGAAAAATGACACTTCGCATCGCGATACTGCTGTCACTGACCATATTATCTGCTTCCCGAGCTTCAGCACAAAGCCGGGAAGCTGATGTTTTATCCACTACAGAGCCGAGCGTGTTTGACGTGCTGTCGTACGTGATAAATACCGTGGACCCCGACTCCCTTCAAGCTCCTGACTCCATCCCTCCCATCCCACCGAGCAACGCAATAGCCGGCGTAGAGGCGCTCTCGGTGATTTCCGACGCCTATTCGACCCACGACTATTACTCCTCCGGAACGTGGGCTCGCGACGAATACATTCTTTACCCGGCAGCAATGGCCCCGCCGGTCACGGGAGTGCCGTTTGTGATGCCGCGCAAACTTATCGTCACTTCGCCCTACGGTTATCGCGAGAAATATGACCGCATGCACTACGGCATGGATATACACCTGTGTGTGGGCGATACCATCTCAGCACCCATGACAGGCACGGTAAGTCAGGTGCGCTACGACGCCCGCGGCTACGGCCACTACATTATCTTAGTGCATGACAACGGATTGGAGACACGCTACGCCCACCTGAGCAAGCCCCTCGTGGAGATAGGCCAGCGCATCGAGGAGGGATGTGCAATAGCCCTCAGCGGAAATTCCGGCAACTCCACCGGCCCGCATCTTCATCTTGAAGTGAGATACCGCGGATTACCTCTCGACCCGAGGACGGTATTTGAATTTTAACATATTTTGACTTTGCAGTCACTGATTGTGGCCCGGGAGCATAAGTATTTTTGCATCGTGAAAAGAATACTTAACTCCTCAAAGTCATGAATAAAATAACCTCAACCGACACTATTTTCGCCACCGTGATCCGTCGCGGTACCACCTGCATCTCCACCCGCCTTACCGGCATGAAATCGATAAGCGAAGTGATGCAATATCTGCGTAACTGCATGAGCGACCTGGCCGGACTGATCACAGTAAAGCTCCGCAACGCCACTGAAGGCTGGACCTCGTCAGTCAACATCATGCTCCGCCCGCAGCCCGCAGTTACCTCCGCTGCCTCCGACGGCTACCCCAGCCTATTCGCGGCTCAGGGATTGTAAAGATCAGGATTAAAAAATGCCTCCACGTCGCGCGCATGTTCGAGCGCTCTGGCGGCAGGCGACGAAGGGTCGATGGCCGCCGCTTCGGCATAATCAGTCGTTGCCGCCGAGCGATTACCCATGCGCCAGTGCACTTTACCGCGCATGAAGAGCAACTGCGCATCGCGCGGCGACTCGGCTACAGCCCGGTCGAGTGCTTCAAGCGCATCTTCAAGCCTCGACTGTGAGATTAAATTTTCAATATTTTGAATTTGCGACATTATTTCTTAACTTTGACGGATAGTTTTGCGTTACAAATATAAGCAATATTACCCGAAAGATGAAAAGTTTGAGAATAATCCTTGCCGCGATCGCCGCCGTGGTTATGACTTCATCAGCCACCGCCGCCGATCCCACAGCCACCAAATATTCAGCCCGCGAGTGTGAAGGCTCATCCATGCCCTACCCCGCAGTGACCCGCGTGCCGGTGCCCGACTCGCTCGAAGCCGTGATGATCAACCATGTAGGTCGCCACGGTGCCCGCTTCCTTTCGTCGAGCCGCTACACCCGCACTATGGCTCGGGCTCTTGCCAAGGCTGATTCATTAGGCACGCTCACAGCACGCGGCAAAGAATTCCGTCAACTCGTCGACCTCATCAACGCCCGCACCGCCTCGCGCTGGGGAGCCCTTGACTCACTGGGCATGGCCGAGCAACGTGCCATCGCCTCGCGCCTGTTCCAGACATTTCCCGGTGTGGTGAAAAATGCCCGCATCAATGCCATAGCCTCATATTCGCCCCGCGCAATAGCCTCGATGGACGAGTTTACCCACCAGCTCACCCGCCTCGACAATCACGTGGAAATCTACACCTCGTCGGGCCGCCAAAACTCCCCGTTGCTCCGCGCCTTTGACCTTAATGCCGACTATCGCGCCTATATCGAAAGTGACTCGTGGCGAAAAGTCTATACCGACTTTGCCGACCAACTTCTCCCCCTCGCCCCCGTCTACCGCCTCCTCGGCGAAAACTACCCCTACGAAGAAGGTGAAGCTCAAGACCTTGCCAAGGTAATGTACAAGATTATAGCCGGATGCTCGGCCATGTCGGTCGACGCGCATTGGGATCGCTACCTGTCGCTCGAAGAGTATAATGCAATGTGGAGCGTGGAAAATCTTCACCACTACCTCACCTACTCCGCCTCGACACTTTCAAGCAGCGCTCCCGACATGGACTCGGCACTCCTGCTCGACATCATCAAGACCACCGACGCATTCATCGCCGGCGAATCCAAGGATGCCATTCAGCTCCGCTTCGGCCACGCCGAAACACTCATGCCTCTGCTCGCGCTCATGCACGTGCCCGGCTGCTACTATATGACCAACTATTTCGACACCGTAGGGCTTCACTGGCGCGACTTCTACGTGGTGCCTATGGCCTCCAATATCCAGCTTATCCTCCTGAAAGACAAGAAAGGAGAATACTACGTGCGCCTCGACCTCAACGAAGTCCCCGTGCCCATCATCCCCGGCCGCACAGCCATCTACACCCCCTGGAAGACCGCCCGCGAGTACTTCAACAAGTGCCTCCCCCTCAT
>CAYZFG010000105.1:0-6471 GCA_964477665.1 uncultured Staphylococcus sp. | reverse complement strand
AATTAGTATTACCCTGGATATAAGAAAGTTTGAGGGTGTAATTTATGTTTTGAAGGGCGGTAGTCAATGGCGATTGTTGCCGTCTTGTTTTTTAGTCAGCTCAATATAACTCCATAAAGACGATAAAAGCCGACAATGGCTATAAGGGTAAGTTGACTGAAAATGTCGAGGAAATTCTTTCGGTTGATATGCAGTGCGTGAAATCGAATTATGGCATATCTGAATATATCCCGTTGGAGGGGCGGTGGGTTGTGGAGCGGACCATTTCATGGCTTGACTATTTCAGACGTTTGTGCCGTAATTATGAGCAATTGCTTTCCACAGCCACATCTATGGTCAGAATGGCATTCTTGATGATTCTTATAAAGCACATATAAACAACATCTGACTGCTGCGTTTCAACTAAACAATCATACCTTTATACTGTCGGGCGGTGAAAGTTACCATCGCCTCGGCCATCCATTGGCATCTTTGTCCGCGTTCTTCGGTCGTGTACATCAAGTACACTCCCTCATCACTCGAACAAATCTGCTCAATGGATGACCGCCTCAGCGTTAACATATATTATGGGACAAGCTCTAAAGAGCGGGGATGCGTATCATCTCGCCGAGCTGCCTGTAATAGTCGGCGGTATAATAGGTATCAAAGCCGGGCGTGAAGGTAAGTTCGCCAAATTTGGGCTGCCCGTCGATGATATAGAAGTCGACGCGCAGATAGGGGAAATCGCGCGAGAAGGTGGCAGCCAGCTCCTTCAGTCGGTCAAAACATGCCGGTTTCTCCACAGGCGCTGAAAGCGTAAGGTTTTCACACGACTTATCAAGCACCTCGGGCATGGGATTCCAGTCCATGTCATATACCATATAGCTCTTGCGGTGGGTGCCGGCCACGCGGTCAGAATACACCGTCACCGAGCGGGGCACGCCGTCAAAGCAGTTAAACTTGTAGTCAATGAGCGACGAGCCGGGGTGCTCGTGATCGACGAGCAGCTCCTCACATATAATCTTGGGCTCGATGAGCGAGTAGTGGCGCTCGCCGGTGAGATTGCCATACTTGAGCGTAATCCATGAGTTGAGCAGCTTACGGGTGGCGGGTATGTCGAGCGCCGCCTTGTCAGGGACTATAAGATTAGTGGTGCAGCCATTGTTGGTCTTGAGCACAAACGATTGCGGCAGCTTGTCAAAGTCTATTTCATCGGCCGTGTCATATACTCCGTAAAGCTTGGGCAGGAGATCCTCACCGCCCACACGAGCCACATACTCGCGCACCTTATATTTGTCAGCCCTCCATGCCCATTCCTTAAGGTCACTGTGAAGCAGCAGCCACAGCACCTTCTCGTGATACGTCACGGGATTCTTCTCGGGCAAGAAGCGGTGATAGGCCTTCAGGTAGCGGAGCTTGATAATCTGCTTCCAGCAAGGGCCCAGAATATTCTGAAACGGACGGAGGAGATGAAATTTATATGTTAACGCCATAGCGGGAATATATCGTGGAAAGTGTATCGTGTACTTGGTGAGTGGAATAGCGGGCTGCTTTTTCGCGGGACACCTCTCCCTGCTTTTCGCGCACCTCAGGTTGCTCCACCATTTTTCTAAGAGCGGCGGCCAGAGCGGCGGTATCGCGTGGGGCAAGGAGGATGCCGTTGACACCGTCGGTAACTATCGACGGTATGCCGCCCACATTAGTAGCTATGACGGGCATCTGCACGGCCATGGCTTCGAGTATAGACACCGGCAGCCCTTCGGCATACGACGGGAGCACGTAGCAGTGGCTCCGCTTAAGCAGCTCGGTCTTCTTTTCGCCCGCCACCCAGCCTTCGAGCACTATAGTACCGTCAAGGCCGCGAGCCGAAATCGAGTCACTGAGCGCTTGCTCTTCAGGCCCGGTACCGGCCATGTGCACCACTATCCTCTCCTTTATATCCTGAGGAAGAGAGTCCACCGCCTCCACGAGGTCATGCACCCCTTTGGCGCGGTCAAGAATACCCATAAACAGGAAATGAGTCTTACCGTCATCGCCGGCGCGCTCTACAGTCTCGGGATAATCCACAGGGTTGGGCACCACGGTGACATGCTCCACACCCTGCGAGATGAAATACTCCCGCCATCGGTCAGAGAGGCATATCACCTCGTCACACGAGTTAAGCGCCGCCGTGATACCGGCGGGGTCAGTGGCAAGGAAATCGCGGAAACCGCCACCATGCACGTGCATCACCACCTTGCGGCCCATGCGGCGGGCGAGGCGGGCGAAATACATCTTGCGGCGGAAGCTCGCTCCCGAGGCCGAGTGGATGTGAACTATCTTTATCTTCGGGTCGGTCATCAGGAGCCACGCCGCGCGGGCATATCCGGCCACGAAATCGGCCAGCTTGCGCGCACGCGAACCGCCATGATAGGTAGCCACGAAGCGCGCCCCCGGCAACATGCGGCCGTAGGCTTCGAGCACTTCGTTCATGCCGCCGCGTGACCGCGGTCCTATAAAGAGTATTTCTTCACCGTTCATAGCTGAGTGCAAAGATACGAAATAAGTCAGAGTTATAAGTTATAAGTTACAAAGTATTTTTAAGGTAATAGGTCATAGTTATAAGTGATAAGGCATTTTTAGGTCACAGGTAATAGGTCATAGTTATAAGTGATGAGTGATAAAGTTTTTTAGTTCTGATTGACGCCCCCCTTATCACTTATAACTTGTACCTACGACTTACACCATCCCCACCTTATCACTTATCACTATGACTTATGACCTAAAACTACCTTATCACTTATCACTATGACTTATGACCTAAAACTACCTTATCACTTATAACTATGACTTATGACCTAAAACTACCTTATCACTTATCACTATGACTTATGACCTAAAAATACCTTATCACTTATAACTATGACTTATGACCTAAAAATACCTTATCACTTGTACTTATGACTTTTGACGGCGAAAAATCGTGCAAAATGTTGCAATTTTGATGTATCATTAACTTTTTTTTGGTAATTGCGCAAAAAATATCTATATTCGTGGAATTAAATCCAGACCATGACAAAGCGTGCCATGAGCCGTCCCGATTACCGGAATTAATTAACATCTACATATACCTATTTCAACTATTTGACATGAGCTATCTCAAGTTTGATAAAAACCTCATGATTAATCTGGAGCAATCTCTACCCAAAGAGATACTCCGCACTAATCAGTCGGGCGCCTATCACTGCACAACGATAGTAGACTGCAACACCCGCAAGCAACACGGCTTGCTGGTGGCGCCTGTACCCGAGCTGGGAAATTCCTGGCATGTACTACTGTCGTCGCTCGACGTGACCGTCTACCAGCACGGCGCCCCGTTTAACCTCGCGCTCCATCGCTACAGCGGCGGCGTGATGAACCCCAACGGACACAAATACATCCGCGAGTTTGACTGCGACATCGTGCCCCGCACCACTTATCGCGTGGGCGGCGTAATCCTTACCAAGGAGAAGATTTTCTCGGCTAAGGAAAACCGCATCCTCATCCGCTATACCCTCGTCGATGCCCACTCGGCCACCACGCTGCGTTTCCGCCCCATACTTGCGTTCCGCGAAGCCAACGAGCTGTGTGTAGCCAACGATGCCCTCAACCCCGTCACCCCCGAGGTGCCCAACGGAGTGAGTGCCTGCCTCTACCCCGGCTACCCCACCCTCTACATGCAATTTTCCCGCAAGCCCCAGTGGACCTACGATCCTCACTGGTACAACGGATTTGAATACGTCAAGGACCTTGAGCGCGGTGTGCCTTACACTGAAGACCTGTGGGTACCCGGATATTTCGAGATTCCCATCAAGAAGGGTGAATCGATCACCTTCTCGGCCGGCTTGACTGAAGCTAATCCCCGCTCGCTCTCAAGCATGTTTGACAAGGAAGTCAACGGTCGCACCACACCGCTCAACTCCTTCTTCAACTGCCTGAAAAACGCCGTAAAGCAGTGCTACCTCGACGAGCCCGACGGCATGTATCTCCTCTCAGGCTACCCCTGGGGCAAGATTCTGGCCCGCAATACTTTCATGGCCCTTCCCGGCGCCACCATCGCCATCAATCATAAGGAAGACTTCGAGCGTATCGCTGACTCGGCCATCAAGGCTCTGCGCGACTACTTCGAGACCGGCAACATGCACGAGCGACTCCTCGGCATAGACCTGCCCGACGTGCCTCTGTGGGCTGTATGGGCTCTGCAGCAGTATTCCAAGGCCTACGGCAAGGAGGAAACCCGCAGCCGCTACATGGCCGTAATCAAGGAGATAATAGATTACATACTCGAAAACCGTCATCCCCGCATGAAGGTTGACGACGACGGCATGGTGTGGATCGAAGGCACCGAGCGACCGCTCTCATGGATGAATGCCGCACTGGGCGGCCGCCCCATCGTGCCCCGCACCGGCTATCTCGTGGAATTCAACGCGCTGTGGTACAATGCACTGATGTTTGCCTCGCGCCTCGCCGAGGAAGATGAAAAGTCAGCCGCCGACGCCGAGCGCTGGAAAGCCGTCGCTGAAAAGATGGCTCCGAAATACGTCAGCACCTTCCTCAACGGCTACGGTTACCTCTACGACTACGTCACCGGCAACTACGCCGATCCCTCCGTGCGCCCCAACATGGCAGTGGCCATCGGCCTCGACTACTCGCCGCTTGACCGTCGCCAGCGCAAGGGAGTGCTCGACGTGGTCACCCGCGAGCTCCTCACTCCCAAGGGTCTCCGCACACTCTCGCCCAAGAGCTACGGCTACCGCCCCTTCTACCTCGGCTCGCCCGAGGAACGCGAGATGGCGCTCCACAACGGCCCCGTGCGCCCCTGGCTCATGGGATTCTATGCCGACGCTTACCTTAAAGTATTCGGCGCAAGCGGCGTGGGCTACATCGACCGTATGCTCATAGGCTTCGAGGACGACCTCAAGCAGGGCTGCATAGGTTCACTCTCGCAGCTCTACGATGCCAACCCGCCCTTCAACGGCCGCGGCGCCATAAGCCACGTCACCAATGTGGCCGAAGTGCTCCGCACGCTCACCACGCTCAAGAAATTCAACATGGACTAATTCACTCTCTCATTTCCTGACACATGAAAGCATTAATGTTCGGATGGGAATTCCCACCTCATATCCTCGGCGGTCTCGGCACTGCCAGCTACGGTCTCACTAAGGGAATGTGGGAGTGTGGCGACATGGACATTACATTCGTCATCCCCAAGCCCTTCGGCGACGAAGAAAAGCACTTCGCCAACATCATAGGCATGTCGCAGGTACCCATCGCATGGCGCGACGTGGACCGCGACTACGTGGAGCAGCGCATAGGCAAGCTCATGAGCCCCGACCTCTACTACCGCCTGCGCGACCACATCTACGCTGATTTCAACTACATGCGCACCAACGACCTCGGTTGCCTCGAATTTTCGGGCCGCTACCCCGATAACCTTGTGGAAGAAATCAACAACTACTCGATATGTGCCGGCGTAATCGCCCGTACCCTCGACTTTGACGTGATTCACTCCCACGACTGGCTCACCTACCCCGCCGGCATCCACGCCAAGCAGGTCACAGGCAAGCCCCTGGTGATACATGTCCACGCTACGGAATTTGACCGCTCGCGAGGGAAACCAAATCCCGTGGTGTTCGGCATCGAGAAAGACGGCATGAACAATGCTGACCATATCATCACCGTGTCTAATCTCACCCGCGACACCGTGATCCACAACTACGGTATCGACCCGGCCAAAGTCACTACGGTACACAATGCCGTCACCCCGCTCACTCCCGAGCAGATGGACGTGCATCCCACCAAGCCCAAAGAAAAAGTGGTGACATTCTTAGGCCGAATCACCATGCAGAAGGGCCCCGAGTATTTCGTGGAGGCCGCAGCCAAGGTGCTTAAGAATAATCACAACGTGCGCTTCGTCATGGCCGGCAGCGGCGACATGATGGACAAGATGATCAATCTCGCCGCCGAGCGCGGTATCGCTGACCGCTTCCACTTCCCCGGCTTCCAGAAAGGCAAGCAGGTGTATGAGATGCTCAAAGCTTCAGATGTATACGTGATGCCCTCGGTATCGGAGCCCTTCGGTATCTCGCCCCTTGAAGCTATGCAGATGGGCGTGCCCTCGATTATCTCCAAGCAGAGCGGTTGCGCCGAGATTCTCAACAATGTCATCAAGACCGACTACTGGGACATCGACGCCATGGCCGACGCCATCAACTCTATCGTCACCTATCCCGCGATGTACAATCAGCTTCGCGAGGACGGTCTGGCCGAAGTAAACCAGATTACCTGGGACAAGGCCGGCAAGAAAGTCATCGACATATATAATAAAGTTATCAACAAATAATCCTAAACATCCACCCGGTGGCTCGGTCACCACATTATACATTACGAAATCATGAAAGCAATTTGTTTCTATTTTCAGATTCATCAGCCCTTCCGCCTGAAAAGATACCGCTTCTTCGATATAGGCAACGA
>CAYZFG010000104.1:0-6724 GCA_964477665.1 uncultured Staphylococcus sp. | reverse complement strand
AACCGGGTAAGGGAATCATACTCTTATAGTATTTTTAAATGAAAGAGCCGTGCCTGAGCTGCTAACTGAGGCGTGAACATGCTCGCCGCGCGAGGCGTTTAGTTGTTATCAACATTTATATTCCATAGCGACGATGACACAGAAAAAACTTATCACCATGGACGGCTGCACGGCGGCTGCCTACGTGGCCTACGCCATGAGCGAAGTGGCCACCATATACCCTATCACTCCTATTGCTTCAATGGGCGAGGTGGCCGACAAATGGGCCATGCAGGGACGGAGAAATATATTTGGCGGACGCCTGGCTATCAAGGAGATGGAGAGTGAGCTGGGTGCGGCCGGCGCTACCCACGGCGCTCTCGCGGCCGGGTCGCTTGCCACTACTTTCACATCGTCGCAGGGATTGATGCTGATGATTCCGAATATGTACAAGATTTCGGGCGAATTGCTCCCGGGCGTGTTCCACGTGGGCACGCGCTCGCTGGCCACCCACGCGCTGAGTATATTCGGCGACCATCAGGATGTGATGGCGTGTCGCGCTACGGGTTTTGCTTTTCTCGCCTCGGCTTCGGTGCAGGAGACGATGGACCTTGCCCTCGTAGCTCACTTGGCGGCAATAGACGGCAGCGTACCGGTGGTGCATTTCTTCGACGGCTGGCGCACTTCCAATGAACTCGCGACCATCGACACTATTCCCTACGAGACCATGGCAGCTATGGTGGATATGGATAAGGTCAACGAGTTTCGCCGCCGCGGCATGAACCCGGAGCACCCTGATTTGCGCGGCTCGGCACAGAATTCCGACGTGTATTTTCAGAACCGCGAGGCTGCCAATAAGTATTACGACGCATTCCCTGCCATAGTGCAGAAGGCTATGGACAAGGTGGCAGCGGCAACCGGGCGTCAGTATCACACCGTGGATTACTACGGCGCGCCTGATGCCACCGACGTGGTCGTTTCGATGGGCTCGTCGACCGAGGTAGTGGAGGATGCGGTGAATTACCTCAATGCCGCGGGGCGCAAGACGGGCGTGATGAAGATTCGTCTGTACCGTCCCTTCCCGGCCGAGGCTTTCCTCGCAGCTCTTCCCTCGACCGTGGAGCGCATCGCCGTGCTCGACCGCACGAAGGAGCCGGGCGCTATAGGCGAGCCGCTATACCTCGACGTGGCCACTACGGTGCTCGCGTCAGGCCGGTCAATCCGCGTGATTGGCGGCCGATATGGTCTTGGCAGCAAGGCATTTGACCCCGAGATGGCCAAGGCGGTATTTGACCACCTCGCCACTCCGGGCTCTCATCATAATTTCACCGTGGGCATCGACGACGATGTGACTCACCTCTCACTCGCCCCCGAGACCGGGCGTATCGCCACGCTCCCCGCCGACGTAACTCAAGCCGTTTTTTACGGTATGGGTAGCGACGGCACCGTAGGCGCCACCAAGCAATTAGCATCTGTGATTACCGACGTGGCTTCGCTCTACACTCAGAGCTATTTCACCTACTCGGCCAAGAAATCGGGCGGCTACACGGTGTCGCAATTCCGCGTGGCGCCCCACCCTATCCGCGCGGCCTATTCCATCAAGGATGCCGACTATGTAGGGTGTAATAAAGATGTGTATGTCAAGCGATTTGAGCTCATCAGCAACCTGCGCCCGGGTGGGATTTTCGTGCTTAACTCTTCATGGACGGCGGCCGAAATGGAGACCAAACTTCCCGCCTCGCTCCGCCGCATGATTGCGGGAAAGAAGGTGAGGTTTTACAACGTGGATGCCAAGTCGGTGGCCGAGAAAAATGGTTTGGGCGTGCGCATCAACACTATCATGGCCACTGTCTATCTCCACCTGATGAGCTCTGATGAGATGCCGTTTGACAAGACCGTCACGGCGTTTAAGCAACTTGTCTCGTCGACCTACATGCACGAGGGGGGCGACGTGGTAAAATGCAATCTTGCCGCCATAGATGCCGCCGTCGCAGCCATCACTCCTATTGATTATCCCGCCTCATGGGCCACGGCCACTGATGCGCCCGAGACTGATGCTCAGGCAGTTCCTGAGTTTGTGAGCAAGGTCGCTCGCCCGTGCAACAAGCTTGAAGGCAATGCTCTGCCCGTATCGGTCTTCACTCCCGACGGCACCATGCCCATGGGCACCACGGCCTACGAGAAGCGCCGCATCGCCAATAATATTCCGGCCTGGACGTCATCGAAATGCGTGCAGTGTACTCAGTGCTCTCTGGTGTGCTCCCACGCCGCCATCCGCCCATATCTGCTCACCGAGGAAGAAAAGGCCGGAGCTCCCGCCGGTTTCGACGCCGTACCGGCTCACGCTCCCGCGCTTAAAGGTCTTTATTACCGTATTCAGGTCTATCCCGAGGACTGCACCGGCTGCGGCTCGTGCGCCACGATATGCCCGGGCAAGGCGCTGGAGATGGTACCTATCGACACTATCTGCGACGAGCAGGTGAAGATGCTCGACTATGTCACCGGCCACGTCACGCTGAAAGATAATCTCATGCCGCGCGAGTCGGTAATAGGTTCGCAGCTGCAGCAACCGCTGATGCAATTTTCGGGTGCATGCGCAGGTTGCGGCGAGACTCCTTACGTCAAACTCCTCACTCAGCTTTTCGGCGAGCGCATGCTCATAGCCAACGCCACCGGGTGCAGCTCGATATGGGGAGCCAATTTCCCGAGCAATGCTTATTGCGTCAACTCCCGCGGCCACGGCCCGGCATGGGGCAACTCGCTCTTTGAGGACAATGCCGAGTATGGTTTCGGTATGGCCTGCGCGCTCGACTCGCGTCGCGCCGAGCTTGCCGACACCGTAAGCGCCATTGCTGCCGATAGTGCAGTGAGCGCCGACATCCGTCAGGCGGCGTCGGCCTGGCTCTGCGGAATGAACGATGCCGCCGCATCGGCCACCGCCGGTGAAAAGTTGCTGTCGCTCATCAAGTCGCAACCCGCCACTCCGGCCTTCACCAAGGTCATCGACGCGGCCGATATTCTCACCAAGAAGTCGGTGTGGGCGATAGGTGGCGACGGCTGGGCCTACGACATAGGTTTTGCCGGCCTTGACCATGTCCTCGCTCAGGATACCGATATTAATATACTCGTGATGGACACCGAGTGTTACTCCAACACCGGCGGCCAGATGTCGAAAGCTACACCCATAAGTGCCGTAATGAAATATGCTGCCGACGGAAAGCGCACCTACAAGAAAGACCTCGGACGCATGATGATGACTTATGGCAACATCTACGTTGCATCCATCGCCCTCGGCGCCAACTATGCCCAGGCTATCAAGGCGCTCGCTGAAGCCGAGGCTTACCCGGGTCCGTCGATCGTGATTGCCTACTGCCCGTGTATCAACCACGGCATCCGCTCGGGCATGAGTCACTCTATCGTGGAGGAAAAACTTGCCGTGCAGACCGGCTACTGGCAGCTCTACCGCTACAATCCCGCCCTCGCTGCGCAGGGCAAAAATCCGCTCATTGTCGACGCCCCCGCGCCCGATGGCAACCTGCTGACATTTATCAACGGTGAGGACCGCTACGCCGATCTTAAGATGGTTGACCCCAAAGAAGCCGCCATACTCCAGCCCGACCTCCGCACCCGTACCTTCCTGATTTACAACACCCTGCTCCGCCAGTCGAAATTGCAATCTCAAGGTGACAATTCTTAATTTTGTCACTTCAAAGTGACATTTTCAAATTTTGTCACTTCAAGGTTACAAAATAATAATTTGCTCCGGCAAAGTTACAACTTAAAAAATTGCAACTTTGTCGGAACATTTTATTATCTTTGCAAAAAATTATACTCGTATGGAAATCCTGATACGTCGCTACAAAAAACTCCTTCACGACACTGACACCCGCTTCCGCCGGCAGTTATACTACGAAATCGACTGGGGGCAGCCGCTCATAGGGATTCAGGGGCAACGTGGCGTAGGTAAAACCACAATGCTGCTTCAGCGCATCAAGGAGACTGACCCTACGGGCGAGAAATCTTTTTACGCCTCGCTCGACAATCTGTGGTTTGCCGACCACTCTCTTCTCGACCTCGCCGAAGAAATGCTCGCGAAGAAGGTAGAGCATCTGTATCTCGACGAAGTCCACCGTCTCCCTCGCTGGGAACAGCAGATCAAGAATCTTTACGATTCCTACCCGGAACTTCAGGTAGTATTTACAGGCTCATCACTACTGCTGATCGACCATTCGATAGGCGACCTCTCGCGCCGCGCATCTATGTACTCGCTGCCTGGCCTGTCGTTCAGAGAATACCTGATATATGAAGGCCATGACGCGGGCAAAAAACTTTCGCTCGCCGACATCCTCTATGACCACGAAAAGATCGCCCCTTCCATCTCTGCACGTATCGACATCCTGCCGCTCTTCCACCGATACCTTGAGACCGGCTACTATCCCTTTTACAAAGGCCTCCGTCGCAATGACTATTACAGCCGCCTGGAGCGCACGGTGACTACCGTGATCGAGTCCGATATTCCCACCGTCGAGACCCGCATCGACTACGAAACACTCATCAAAGCCAAGCGCCTCGTGGCGATCATAGCTTCGTCGCTCCCCTATATACCCAACATCTCCACGCTTGCCGGAGTGATGGGGTCAAGTAGAAGTCAAGTATTGAAACTGCTTGACCTGCTGGATCGTGCAGGCATTATCCGCCAGCTCTTCGCCGTAGCGGGAGGCCCTAAAAGTTTGGCCAAACCGCAGAAGATCCTCATGAACAACTCCTCACTGATGTATGCTCTCGACTCTCCGCAAATCGGCGCAGCACGAGAGAGCGCGTTTGCCTCATTTCTAAGCGTCGACCACAAAATAGGTTTCGCCAAAGACGGAGATTTTATGGTCGACGGCCGCTACATCTTTGAAGTCGGTGGCAAAGGGAAAGGCTTCGCTCAGATACGCAATATCCCTGACAGCTTCGTGGCTGCCGACGATATAGAATTCGGCTTCGGCAACAAGATTCCGCTCTGGATCTTCGGATTCCTGTATTGAGCCGCCCGAAAAATTGTCACTTCAAGGTGACAATTCTAAATTTTGTCACTTCCAAGTGACAATTTCCCATTTTGTCACTTCGAGGTCACAAAATCTCATTTTGTCACTTTAAAGTAACAATTTGTAGATTCCGGGGCAATACAAAAAATAGGTTGTTAAAAAACGTCATCCTGTAGGGACGCTCCATGGAGCGTCCGGCCGAACAGCTTGGTAACTTATTGAGTATCAATACATAGCGTATCCATCACCGTGGTCGTCGCCGCTGAATAATATTTTAATAATTCCACGGACTTTTGCCACTGCCTCCGGATTTTCTCTCAAAGTAGCGGCTCAGGATAATGTAAGTATCGGCTTCCGCCGTCAACACCCGACCCGCTATTGCGCCGCCTTAGGCTTGTGAAAACTGATGGGAAGAGTGATATAACTCTTCACCGGCTGTCCATCAATATATCCCGGAGTATAAGGTGGCAAAATCTGTACCACTCTCAGAGCCTCGCTATCAAATTCAGGTGAATATCCTCTTATGACTTCAGGGCTATCAATTTTACCATTCTGCAACACTACGGCATGCACTATTATAGTTACTATATCCTTATCAGTCGTGACCCCGGCAGGATAAATTAAGTTTTCATTGATAAACTTAAAAAAAGCCTTGTCGCCACCGGGAAACTGACATTTCTTATCAGTCACTTCATAGATCCTGTTACTATCCACCGGTGCATTCTCTTCACGCACTATTACTTCATAGCCTGTGAGATGCGATATGACCTGAGGCTCCTCAGGCGAGGTCTGTTTTGGACTCTTTTCTTCTTCCGGAGTTAATTTCTTACCTTCACCATCCGGTTTGGCGACATTTATTACATCCTCGGTATCAATATCAGCAGGCACCTCGCCTTGCAATACGTAATTATCCTCCGCAATCTCTTCGGTTGTTTCTGACTGCGGGGAGGCCGAGGCTGACTCTGACGGCCTCGCTCCGCAACTTCCCATGATAAGCATACTTGCCGAGATACCCGCGATAGCAACCGCCTTTCCCGACAGGCTTCTGCGGCGTAACTCTTCTTCGAGATACCTCACCTCAGCCTCGCATTTCGGGCACGTGCCGAGGCAGTCGCCCTTGTATTTGCACTCCGATGTTACAAACTCTATGCCATTAGCCTCAGCAATATGCCGGCGTATATCCTTCAGAATTTTACAAGTACGTTTTCCTCGTTTCATGGCTCAAATATCATTGTAAGATTGCGATTTTCCAAAAATACTAATTTGCAATCAGTCATGGCAAGGATATGAAGTTAAGAATAGTTAATGGCCTCATAAGAGTAGTAAAAACCGCCACAGGCTGCGACCGGGGTCGTAGCCTGTGGCTTGTGGTGATTACTGATGCTGATAGAGATAGCGCTTTATCGAGCGCTTGGGCGTCTTCTCAAACTCCTCATCGTAGAGCCTGAATCGCTGTATCTGCGAGTAAGCCGGAAGGTCGCGGTTGAGATTGCGGATATTCTCGTCCATTATCCCCTCGATCTGCGCCTGCGTGAAATGCTCGGCGGTGAGATTTTCAAGGTCGGGATAGATCAGAGCTATCAGTCGGCCCTCGCCGCTGTCTATCACAAGCGACTCGCTCACGTAAGGCATATTGTTAAGCTTCTCCTCGATCTCCTCGGGATAGATATTCTGTCCCGACGGGCCGAGAATCATATTCTTGTCGCGGCCGCGGA
>CAYZFG010000103.1:0-6743 GCA_964477665.1 uncultured Staphylococcus sp. | reverse complement strand
AAGTAGGGGGTGACGGGGAGGAAATATATCTTGTCGGCAAACCCGTCGGAGGTCTGCACCGTGGCTATGTTGGGGTTGATCAGTACCGTAGTGATGCCCTCTTCTTTCATGGCCTTGAGGGCCTGGGAGCCGGAGTAGTCAAATTCGCCGGCCTCGCCTATCTTCAACGCTCCGCTACCGAGCAGGAGCACTTTCTTGATTGATTCGTTGCGCATTTTACAGTGGGGTAGTGGAGGTTAGAGCATTGAGATGAATTCGTCGAAGAGAAACTCAGTGTCTTTCGGGCCGGAACTTGCCTCGGGGTGGAACTGGGCCGAGAAATAGGGTAACGTCTTGTGTCGGATGCCCTCGTTGGTGCCGTCGTTCATGTTGATGAAGAGCGGTTCCCAGTCAGCAGGGAGCGTGTCGTTGTCCACGGCAAAGCCGTGATTCTGCGACGTGATGAAGCAGCTGTCGGTACCGGCGCGGCGCACGGGCTGGTTGTGGCTCCGGTGGCCGTATTTCAGCTTGTAGGTCCTGGCTCCCGCAGCCTTGGCGAGCAGCTGGTTGCCCATGCAGATGCCGCATATAGGTTTGCCGTTTTCCATCGCCTTGCGTATCAGTTCCACGGTCTCGCCGGCCATGTCGGGGTTGCCCGGGCCGTTGGATATGAATAGTCCGTCGTAGGGAATCGAGGTGAAGTCATGATTCCAGGGCACTCGTATCACCTTCACTCCGCGCCGCGTCAGGCAGCGGATTATGTTGTGCTTTACGCCGCAGTCCACCAGCACCACGGTCTTATCACCGTCGCCGTGAACCTCGACTTCCTTACACGACACTTTTCCCACGAGATTCTCCACGTTGGGGTCGTAGAAAGGCACGTCGGCCGGATTCTCACCCTCCATCACGATCTTGCCCAGCATCGAGCCGTGCTCGCGCAGGTGCTTGGTCAGCGCGCGGGTGTCGATGCCGTAGATTCCGGGTATCTTCTCCTCCTGAAGCCACTGAGCCAGCGACCGGTCGGCCTGCCAGTGGGAGTGCTCGAAGGAATAGTCCTGAGCCACGATAGCCTTGCAGTGGATATGGTCGCTCTCATAGTATTCGCTCACGTCGTCCTTCTCCCGCCGGGGGGGCACGCCGTAATTGCCTAATATAGGATAAGTGGTGACAAGGATCTGCCCCTCATAAGAAGGGTCGGTAAGGCTCTCGGGATAGCCGGTCATCGCTGTGTTGAACACTACTTCGCCGGCCGTGGAGCCTTCGTAGCCGAAGGATTTTCCTTCCATCGTGGTGCCGTCCTCAAGGATGAGGAACGCGCGCTTTGATTGTCGCATACTGTGTTGGGTAGGTTGGTGAAATACTTTGCAAAGATAAGCATTTTTTTCGTCGCGCGAAAGTATCGCGGCCAATAGTTCCTGCAGCGAGCTCCCTTATATATTATATATGTGGTGGTTTTGCCGCCGGAGAGCGGTATGATAACGATTGTAAATAAAAAAAGCTGCTTTTTTGAGATAATAATGTTAAATCGCAACATTTTTCAGGCTGTTTTGTAATTTTTTTCATTTTTTATTGTACCTTTGCAACTCAAAATGCAATTTTATATCTCTTTGTCATTATCGCGCAAGTTTCCAAAATCTTGTATTAAGTTCGAAAAATTATAAAATTTTATTGTCTAATTCATAAAAAAGGTATGAAAAAGCTGTTTCTATTACTTACGGCAATCTTCTGCTTCGCCACGATGGTGCATGCCCGCACTGTCACCGGCCAGGTTGTGGATTCCGAAACTGATGAACCTCTGGCGGGTGCCACTGTGGTGCCTAATGGTGGAGGTACCGGAGTTGCCGCCGACATCGATGGTAATTTCACTCTCAACATCCCCGAATCAGTCAAGACCGTGACCGTTTCCTACGTAGGCTACGCCACCCAGACTGTCAATGTAGAGGATCACATGCTCATCAAGCTTGTTGAGGAAAACACGCTTGAAAACGTCGTTGTGGTTGGTTATGGCCAGACTAAGAAACTTGGTTCTGTGGTCGGTTCCGTATCAGTCGTAGGCGAGCAGGTGTTCAAGGATGTTCCCACCGCTTCATTCCTTGATGCTCTTCAGGGTCAGGTGCCGGGTCTTAACATCGCGTCTAACTCAGGTGACCCGTCTGCTAATCAGATGCACGTCCGTATGCGTGGTGTAAACTCACTTAATGCAAGCCTTGAGCCTCTATATATTCTTGATGGCGCGCCAATCACTTCTTCTGTGTTCACCACTCTTAACCCATTGGACATTGAATCGGTAACTGTCCTTAAGGATGCAGCTTCCGTTGCTATCTACGGTTCTCGTGCTGCCAACGGTGTAATAGTTATCACCTCCAAGAAGGGTAAGTTTCAGGAAAAGGCTAAGGTAAACATACGTGCTTCATTCGGATGGTCGCAGATGGCTCATGACAATAACAAAATGATGAATTCTGAAGAATACATCCGTTATCGCGATCTTATCGGCAAGCCTGTGACGGAAGAAATCCGCTCGCTGGTTGATAACTACGGTATCTCTACTAATTGGCGCGATGAAATCTTCAGCAGCTCTGCTCCTACCTATCAGCTCGATGCTTCAGTGCGCGGCGGTAGCGAGAACTCAAGCTACTACGTTTCGCTCAACCACTATGATGCCGACGGAATCATGCCTCAGTCACATCTCCGCCGCTCGACTCTCCGTGCTAATATCACCACCCGTGTGACCGACTGGTTCCGCTTCGGTTTCAAGACCAACATCGGTTATGAGAAGGGTGAGACAAACTCCCAGAACAATAGTGCTTACAGTGGAGGTGGAACAGCTTATAAGGCTAATCCCTCTTTCTTCTCTCTATGTGCATTCCCTTATGATTCGCCTCGCTACTATAAGTTTACCCCCGACGGGCAACTTCAGTTCGGCGAAAAAGCCAAGTACCTCCGTTATTCTGACCTTGTTACCCCTCAGGCTTTGGCTGATACCCAAAGTCGTGCGCAGAAGAACCTGTCAATAAATGCCAGTCTTGACGAGACCGTCGTTCCTATCGAAGGTCTTACTATCCGCGCTCAGCAGAACGTCGATGCATTTGACTACCGTTATTCAGGCTATCAATATCCTCTCTCGCCTGAACTTACGCCAATGGGTGATGTAAATGACTGGTATGGTACTACTGCCGGTTATAATTCCCAAAGTTTTCAGCGTTACTACGCTTTCACATACACCAACACTGCTGAGTACACCCGTACCTTTGCTGATGTGCACAATATGACTGTTCTTATCGGTCAGGAAGCTATCATTTCCAAAAATGAAAGTTTCAAGGCCCTTGGTGACGGCCTGACCGACTCGCGGCTAATGTTCCTTGGCGATAATGTCCTTGCCGCTAATCGTTCTATCGGTCAGTCGATGAGTAATACTGTATTCAACTCTTTCTTTGGTACAGCGAGCTATGATTATGACAACCGCTACTTTGTAGATGCTACTTATCGTCGTGACGGTAGTTCCAAATTTGCCCCCGGACACCGCTGGTCAAATTTCTATTCGATTGGTGCCATGTGGCGCATTTCCAATGAGAAATTCATGGACTCTCTTACTTGGCTTAACGATCTTAGCCTTCGTCTGAGCTACGGTACTACCGGAAACTCGGGTATTTCCAACTGGCTTTACGCCGGTTCTATTGGCCCCGGAATGCCTTATACGGGCGGTCTGGTAGGTAATGATGGTTCATCAATAGGTATCGCATCTTTTACCAATAAGGACCTTACCTGGGAGACTGTACGGGCCTGGGATCTCGGCCTTGGATTCGCTGTTCTTAACAATCGAATCAAAGGTGAGATTGACTTCTATCGTAAACAAACTGTAGATATGCTCCTTGAGATTCCTTTCTCTTATACTACAGGATTTGATGGCGGTTGGGGTAATATCGGTGACATGACTAATACCGGTGTTGATATCGACCTTAATTTTGCATGTATACAGAATCGCGATTGGTACTGGGGTATCCGTGCCAATATGAACTATAACCACAATGAGATTACAAGCCTTTTCGATGGTCTTGATGAATTTACATTGAGTAACAAAGGCCTGCAGTACAAAGTCGGACATGATGCCGGTGAATTCTACACCGTGCCTTATGCCGGTGTTGACCCCCGCGACGGTCAGCAGATGTGGGTTGATAAGAACGGAAACATTACCAAGAGTTATAATGAAGAGACTAATTCACGCCTCATCGGTAAGTCAATGTATTCACCTCTTTCAGGTGGTTTCGGTACCGATCTCCGTTGGCGTGACCTCAGCCTCCGTGTCGACTTCAACTGGGCTGCCAATAAGTACTTGCTGAATAATGACCGTTACTTTATCGAGAATAATAACTTTGCCGATAATTCCAACCAGAATGTCAACATGCTTAATGTCTGGACATATCCCGGCCAGATTACTGACATTCCTGCTGCCGACGGTCAGGAGATGCAGTTCGATTCTCACCTGATTGAGAACGCATCATATCTTCGTCTGAAAAATGTCACGCTTACTTATAAGCTCCCGCAAAGTGTCCTTAACAAGCTGCACCTTGAAAACGTAGCTTTCCACTTTACAGGTCGCAATCTCCTTACTTTTACCGATTATACCGGTTATGATCCCGAACCTGAATCAAATATTGTAGCGTTCTTCTATCCTAATACACGCCAATATGAAATCGGTTTTGAAGTAGGATTCTAATCTTAGTAACTTCTTAAATGAATTATTAGCAATGAAAAAAATCATATATTCTATTTTGGCGCTTGGATCTCTCGTGCTGGCTTCCTGCGACATGAATCTGATGCGGCCAAATACAATTCCTGACTCTGAAGGGTTACAGGATGTATCGGACTGTCTCGCCTTCCGCAATAATATCTATAGCGGAATACGTGCATCAGTTACCGGCGGTTACATTTTCTATACCGATCTTGCTATGGACCAGTTTGTTGGATGTGTGCAGAACGGTAACCGTAACAACAACATCAATACCGGCAATATTTATTCAAATATTGATCAACCGAAAAGCCTTTGGGCAAACTATTATTCAGGTATAGTTTCTTGCAACTATCTGCTTGAAAAGGCTCAGCCCATCCTTGACGAACTTCCTGAAGTTCAGTGGGAGAATATTACCGAGATGAAGCGTTACATAGCTGAAGCTCACTTCATCCGTGCTTACTATTATTATAAGTTGACTGAGACTTTCTGCCCGATTTATACTGAGCAGAATAAGGATCAGAATGTAGGTATTCCCTTGCGTACTGACTATGACCCTTCTTCCAATAAGGGTACATATCCCGGTCGTTCTACCCTTGCAGCGACATATAAGTTTATTGAAGATGAACTTGCCTTGGCTCTTGAAGGTCTCACCTATTATGAGGAGACTATGCCCGAGGAGGCTGCCGTGGAATCGCTGGTAACTAATGCTCCTTATATTAACTCTTGGGTTGTTCGTGCTCTTCAGGCTCGTACAGCTCTTCTGAAGGGAGACTATCCTGCCGCTCTGAACTACGCTAACTATATTATCGACAACTGCCGTATATATCGTCTCGTAGATGCTTCTTCTACCGGTACGATTCTTAACCGCAAGTATCCTTATGTTCAGATGTGGACTACCGATGCCGGTACTGAGTTGATGTTCCGTCCTTATTCTGATTTGCAGGAACTCGGTATCAATTCTACAGGCGGTGGCTGGCTGCAGGAAACGGAAGATGCCGTGAATTTCCTCCCTACCGGTAATGTTATCAGAAACTATTATGAGTCAGATGACGTGCGAGCACGTGCATTTATTGGTACCCAGAACCTTCTATATAATGGTCAGAGTTATAATGGTGTAAAGACTTTCAATAAGTGGCCCGGTAACGAGGCTCTCCGCACTGTCGCTACTACCAATAACCTTGCCAACATGGGTAAGCCCTTCCGTCTTTCTGAAATCTATCTTATCAAGATGGAATGTGAGTATCTGACCGGTACCGGCGATGCTCTTGCTTCCCTCAACAATTTCCGCAAGTATCGTATTGAAAAATACTCTGATGCTTCTTATTCCGGTGATGAGCTCTATTCACAGATAAAGATGGAGCGTGCTAAGGAACTTATTGGAGAGGGATTCCGTCTTGCTGACTGCCGTCGTTGGAAAATGGAATGGACTCGTCAGGCTGGCCTTGATGTCAGCGCAATTGTGGTAAGTGGTGCTGATGGTGTGCATTATACTTCTGATGACCATCGTTACGTTTGGCCTATTCCTGCTGATGAAATTCAGGTAAATCCCCAGCTTAAGGGACAGCAGAATCCCGGATATTAATTTGTCATTAACATTATAATTTATTCAATAGATTATGAAATTTTTCAAATATATATCATTGTTTGTTGCAGGATTTGTTGCTCTCACATCCTGTAGCGACAATAATGATGACTACGCAGTTAATACAGCTCCCGGGGTTGGCGTTTCAGTTGAGACCTCCGAAATGGTAGTCAATGAGAAAAAGGGTATTTTCAATATTCCTATCGTTCTTACAGGTGAGCCTAACGGGTATGTCAAGGTAAAGGTTAAGATTGTCGGAACTGATGATCCTGATCAGGATCAGGCTATTGCTGATAACCATTTTTATCTTACAAGTGAGTATATCAATATTCCTGCCGATACTAAGACAGCAAATATCGAGTTGCGTACTCAGGCATTGGATTCCCGTGACCCCGATCTCTATTTCCGTGTAGTGATCGAGAGAGCCGAAGGTGCTACAATTGAGCCCTTAAA
>CAYZFG010000102.1:0-6794 GCA_964477665.1 uncultured Staphylococcus sp. | reverse complement strand
TACAATCGAGCCGCCGATTCCACATCAGCGGCTCGATTTTTATACATTCCATCCCCCCGGCATCCTGCTCCGCTAATATTTGGAAAACATGAGGGAATGATGTAATTTTGCGGAGTCGAACCAATCCGCTGCTATGGACGATTCTTTGAATAAAAAATATTACCGCATCCGCGAGGTGTCTGAAATCGTCGGGGTCAACTGCTCCACACTCCGCTTCTGGGAGACACAGTTTACACAGCTGGAGCCGCGCCGCAACAGCCACGGCACCCGCTACTACACCCCGGCCGACCTCGAAACGGTGCGCATAATCCACTACCTCATCAAGACCAAAGGGCTGAAAATCGAGGCGGCGCGCGAGGAGTTGCGCGTCAACCGCACCGGCGTCACCCGTAATCACGAGATCATCGACCGCCTCTCGGCCGTGCGTGACTCGCTCAACACCCTCATCGAATCGCTCCACTCCATGCGCTGAGCTTCTTCATCACCATCATGGCAGGAAAAACTACTACTAAACGCAAGAAGAAAACTGACTCGTGGGTGCGCCGCAACTCGCTGGCGCTCCTCATCACCGGCATAGCTGTGCCGGTAGTGATAATAGCACTGATATGCTACTTCACTTTCAATACTTATTCGGGCCCCGACGTGATGGTCTACGTGCCCGCCGACGCTACCAAATCGCAGGTAAAGGACTCGCTGAAGTCCACCTTGGGCTCATCTGACGGTATGCGCGTCTACATGATATGGTCACTCTCGGGCGGACGCCCCTCGGTGGCTCACGGTGCCTATGAAATCTCCGACGGACAGAGCGCCCTGTCGATTGCCCGACGGCTGAAAAACGGCCGACAGACCCCCGTTAAGGCTTCATTCCCCTCGCTGCGCACCCTCCCCGCCGTGGCCGAGCGCATCACCCGCAATCTTGAAATATCGCCCGAGGATTTCCTCGCGGCATGCGACACCATACTCCCCGCCCGCGGCTTCACCCGCGCGCAATTTCCGGCGGCATTTCTTCCCGACACCTACGATTTCTACTGGTCATCGTCGGGCGAAGCGGTCGTAAACCGCCTGCTCGACTATCGCGACCGATTCTGGAACGACGAGCGCGTGGAGCGCGCCCGCGCCATGGGGCTGTCGAAAGTCGACGTGGCCACACTCGCCTCCATCGTTGAGGAGGAGACCGCAAAGGCCGACGAGCGCCCGCGCGTGGCCCGCCTCTACCTCAACCGTCTCGACAAGCACATGCGCCTTCAGGCCGACCCCACGGTGAAATTCGCCACCGGCGACTTCTCGCTCCGTCGCATCACCGCCAAGCACCTCGGCATCGAGTCGCCCTACAACACCTATCGTGTCAACGGCCTTCCCCCGGGGCCCATACGCGTGCCTTACGCCGCCACGCTCGACGCCGTGCTCAATGCCCCGCTGCACCCCTACTTATATATGTGCGCCAAGGAAGACTTCTCAGGCTACCACAACTTCGCCACTGACTACGCCACCCATCAGGCCAACGCCCGCCGCTACCAAGCCGAGCTCAACCGCCGCGGCATCCGGTGAAAAATCCACTCATTATTGGTCATTTTTGCTGACTAATTGGTGAATTTTTTATATCTTTGTGGTCAATAACACTACGACCTCTCATGAACAAGGCTCTCATAAGCGAGAATATTTCAGTATTCCGCTCCCTCAACGATATTCCCTTTGTGAAATTTCCATGTCGGCTTGAATGGATGCTTCTCGTGGTGTGTGTCAAAGGCTCGATTTCGGCACGCATCGACCTTACACCACGCTCTCTGGCGCCTTATTCCATCATGGTGCTCCGCCCGGGCCACACGGTGGACGAGTGTAAGGAGTCAGCTGACTTCGAGGGATTTTTCATCCTGGTGCATGAGGAGAAGCTCCACCGCCTGCTGCCGTCGATGAAATACCTTGTGCCCTACTCGCTCTATTTCATGAACAATCCGGTCATCGAGCTTAAGCCCGACGAGGTGATGTCGCTATCGGCGATCTGCTCGGTGCTCACATCGAAGCTATCGGATCGCGAGCGGCCGTTTCACTCTATGGCAGTCAATGCGCTCGTGCAACTGCTCTTCTACGAGACCCTGGGCATCTACACCCTCCACACCGGCACCGAGACCCACCGCCGCTCGCGCCGCGAGGAGATGATGGGCACGTTTATCGACCTCGTGGAGCAAAATTACCGCAAGGAGCGCTCGGTGCTCTTCTATGCCCAGAAGCTCTGCGTCACCCCCAAGCATCTCTCAGCCGTGCTTAAGGAAATTTCGGGCAAGACGGCCGGCGAGTGGATTGACTACCGCGTGGTGCTCGAAGCCAAGAACATGCTGCGCTCCTCGGGCCTCACCATTCAGGAAATCAGTCTGGAGCTGAATTTCTCCAATCAGTCATTTTTCGGAAAGTATTTCAAGCACCACACCGGCAAGTCGCCGCGTGAATTTCGCGCCAATTCGATATGAGACCGCTATTCCTCCTCTTACTATTTCTCGCCGCCACGGCAGGGGTCAATGCGCAGGTGCTCGTGACCTCGCTGGAGGCCGACAGTGCTTTCGCTGCTATCGACCGGCAGGAATGGGACCGCGCCGATTCGCTGCTCGTGCTGGCTATCAAGGCCCGTCCCACTGATCCGGCCAACGTGTTGCTGCTCTCCAACCTTGGCATGATACGCCATTACCGCGGCCTCGACTCGCTGGCTCTGGCCACTCTCGACGATGCCGCCCGCATATCGCCCCGCTCCACAGTGATAATGGCCAACCGCGCCACGGTGCTCACCTCACTCGGTCGCACTGACGAGGCTCTCGAAGCCTATAATGCTCTGCTCGACCTCGACCCCTCGCAGCCTCGCCCGCGCTACCAGCGCGCACTGCTCCTGCTCCGAAAAGGGTTGCCCGAGAGTGCTCGCGCCGATGCCGCCGCACTCGACACCATAGCTCCTGACTCGCAGGAGCGCCACACACTCCGCGCCGCCCTCCTCTCGGCCGACGGGGAATTTGAGGCCGCCATCCCGCATTACACCGAGGTGATAAAGGTCGACCCGCAGCCTGAGTTTTACTCGGCCAGGGCGCTCTGCTACCTCATGACCGATCGCCTGCCCGAGGCCGCCGAGGATATTGCCCAAGGTCTCGCACTCGACCCCACTGACCCGGAGCTCTATCTCTACCGCGCCGCCCTCAATAGGCTCCGCTACCGCCCCGACGACGCCGAGGCCGACGCCCGGCAGGCTATAAAATTCGGTATCGACCCGCGCCGTGCCGCGCCTTTCCTCACCACCGACACCAAATCTTCATCGCGCAAAAAATGAACGGATTAGTTATCAAAAATACAGGCTCGTCTTACATCGTGCTCACTGACGACGGCACTTCAATCCCCTGCAAGGTCAAGGGAAATTTCCGCATCAAGGGCCTACGCACCACCAATCCCGTGGCCGTGGGCGACCGCGTGACCATATCACCCATCGCCGGCAGCGACGAGGCCTACATCACCGCCATCACTCCCCGCAAGAATTACATAATACGTCGCGCGTCAAATCTCTCCAAGCAGGCCCATATCATCGCGGCCAATCTTGACCAGACGGCACTGATAGTCACCCTCTCCCACCCCACCACCTCCACTACTTTCATCGACCGCTTTCTCGCCACGAGCGAGGCTTATCGCGTGCCGGCAATAGTGGTCATCAACAAGATTGACCTCCTCACCGAGCCCGAGGATCGCGAGCTGCTCGATGCCGTGACCCACCTCTACCGCTCGATAGGATACCCGGTAATACAGCTCTCAGCCGCCACGGGCGAGGGTGTGGATGAGTTTCGCGCCATGCTCGACGGTCGCATCACCCTCCTCTCGGGCAACTCGGGCGTGGGCAAGTCTACCCTCATCAACGACATCATCCCCGGCCTCGACCTTGCCACGGGCGAAATATCGCTTACCCACGACACGGGCATGCACACGACGACGTTCTCCGAAATGTTTGAGGTGCCCGGCCTGGCTCCGGGGTCGTTTATCATCGACACCCCGGGAGTGAAAGGATTCGGCACGCTGGAGTTTGACAAGTATGAGGTGGGACACTTCTTCCCCGAGATATTCCGCGAGTCGGCCTCGTGCCGCTACGGCAACTGCACCCACACCCACGAGCCCGGTTGCGCCGTGCTCGAAGCCGTCGATGACCACCGCATATCGCAGTCGCGCTACGCCTCCTATCTCTCCATACTCCGCGACGACGCCGACGATAAATACCGCAAACCCTTCTGATCAATACCCTGCCCGCCATGCCCCTCATATCTCAGCCCATACCGATATTTCTCACAGTGATGGCCATCATACTGCTGGCCCCGCTGCTGCTCGGCCGGCTGAAGATACCTAATGTGATAACCCTCATCATCGCGGGCGTGGCCGTGGGCCCCCACGGATTGAATCTGCTCGACCGCGACATGAGCTTCGAGATATTCGGCCAGGTGGGACTGCTCTACCTGATGTTTCTCGCCGGTATCGAGATTGACATGTATCACCTGAAGAAAAACATCACCAAGGGGCTCGTATTCGGCGCCTATACATTCCTCATCCCGCTCGTGGCGGGCGCCGGGGCAGCCATGGTGTTCTTCGACATGCCGCTTCTCACGGGCGCGCTGCTCGGCTCGGTATTTGCCGCCCACACTCTCATCGCCTACCCCATCGTGTCGCGTTTCGGCCTTACCAAGACCCCGCCCGTGGTGATAGCCATTGCCGGAACTATCGTGGCCGTGCTCGGGTCACTCATAGTGCTCGCCGCCGTGCTGGGCGTGGAGCGCGAGGGCTCTATAGGTTCGCTCTTCCCCATATTGGGCGCATTAGTGGTATTTTGCATAGCCGTAATCTATATTTATCCGCGCGTCACCCGGTGGTTTTTCAAGAACTACCGCGAGCCGGTACCGCAATTTATCTACGTGCTCGTGATGGTGTTTCTCTCGGGCGCCATAGCCAAGTGGATAGGCATCGAGGGAGTATTCGGAGCATTCTTCGCCGGACTGGTGCTCAACCGCTACATCCCGGCCCGATCCCCGCTCATGGGGCGACTGGAATTTGTGGGCAACGCCATCTTCATCCCTTACTTCCTCATAGGCGTGGGCATGCTCATTGACCTGCATGTGGTGGTGCAAGGATGGTCAACGCTCTACGTAGCCGGCATGATGACCGCCATAGCCATGGTCACCAAGTGGCTCGCCGCCCTCGCCACACAGAAGACATTCGGCATGGACCGCCTGGCACGCTCCATCATCTTCCAGCTGAGCAACGCCCACACTGCCGTGGCCCTGGCCGTGGTCACCATAGGCTACAGCATGAACCTCCTGAGCGTGGAAATACTCAACGGCACGGTGATAATGATACTCATCACCTGCACCGTATCGTCGCTCGGCACCGAGCGAGCCGCAACTCGCATGAGGATGCGCATCATCGAGGCCACTGACGACAATGACTCACGCACCGAGTCGCGCGTGCCCCGCACGCTCGTCACCGTGGCCAATCCCCTTACCGCCCCCGGCCTCGTCGACCTCGCCATCCTGTCGCGCGACCCGTCGCTGAGCGGCCCTGAGACACAGCTTTGCGCTCTGCACGTGCGCACCGACAATTCCTCATCCTCGCGCGAGATAGGCCGCCGCACCCTCGAAATAGCCGAGAAAGCAGCCGCAGCCGTCGAGAATACCCTCACCCCCATAGAGCGCGTCGACAATAATTTTATCAACGGCGTGGTCAATACCATGGCCGAGCGCGACATCTCCGAGGTATTCATAGGCCTCCACCGCCGCGTGGGAGTAATCGACACCTTCATGGGCGACAAGATCGAGCAACTGCTCATGGCCACTGACCGCATGGTGGTGATCACCCGCCTCTTCATTCCCATCAACACCGTCACGCGCATCATCGTGACCATGCCCCCCAAGGCCCACTACGAGACCGGCTTCCGCCGCTGGGTCGAGGCCGTGGGAAATATAGGCCGGCAGCTCGGGTGCCGCGTGATATTCCACTGCACGCCCGAAGTCGCCCCCATAATCACCACCGTACTCCGCCGCGCCCGCATCGAGCTCCGCACCGAGTTCCGCGTCATGGAGACCTACGACGACTTTGTAATCCAGTCGCGCGAAGTGCTCGACGACGACCTATTCATAGTGGTCAGCGCCCGCCGCAGCTCGCTCTCGTTTAACTCCGACATGGATTCCATCCCGTCATTTCTCCACCGCTACTTCTCGCGCCACAACCTCATCATACTCTATCCCGAGCAATTCGGCACCGAGCCCACGCTCACGATTGCCGACACGATGCTGACCGACACCGTCAGCACCCCCGGCCGCCCGTGGATACGCGCCATGGAAGCAATGCGAGCCATCGATCGCCTGCGCCGCCGCATCCTCGGCCACCCGCATCCCCGCTCCCGACGCGACGATTCCGCGGGCGAATAATCGACCAATTATTCTACGATATTACCGAAAATGAAAATTTTCTTCATTTTTTTGCCAAAATATTTGCACAGATGCAAAATGCGCGTTAACTTTGCACACGCAAAACGGAAACAACCGATGCCTCTCACGAGAGAGAAAAGGTGCGGTAGTTCAGCTGGTTAGAATACCTGCCTGTCACGCAGGGGGTCGCGGGTTCGAGTCCCGTCCGCACCGCTGAGGAGAGAGGAGAATGAGTAAATTATTGAACTTCGGTTCTTTGTTTACTCATTCTTTTTTTGTCATCCCCACCCCAACCGGCAAGTAAATCGGGGCAGTCGCAAAAGTCCGTTGAAATGTTAAAAATCAGGCGCAAAGTTTGCA
>CAYZFG010000101.1:0-6807 GCA_964477665.1 uncultured Staphylococcus sp. | reverse complement strand
TCATCGGCGACCGTCAGATCGGTAAGACCGCCATCGCCATCGACACCATCATCAATCAGCGTAAGAATTTCGAGGAAGGCAAGCCCGTATACTGTATCTACGTCGCTATCGGCCAGAAGGCATCATCGGTGGCCGCTACCGTAGAGACTCTCCGTGAATACGGTGCCCTCGACTATACCGTGGTAGTTTCGGCTACTGCTTCTGACTCGGCTACGATGCGTTACTACGCTCCGTTTGCCGGCGTTGCTATCGGCGAGTTTATCCGCGATACCGGTCGCGACGCCCTCATCATCTATGATGACCTCTCGAAGCAGGCTGTGGCTTACCGCGAGATTTCGCTCATCCTCAAGCGTCCTTCGGGTCGCGAGGCTTACCCGGGCGATATCTTCTACCTCCACTCACGTCTGCTTGAGCGTGCCGCCAAGATTATCGACAATCAGGAAGTGGCAAAGAATATGAACGACCTCCCCGCATCGCTCAAAGACCGCGTGAAGGGTGGTGGCTCACTTACCGCACTCCCTATCATCGAGACTCAGGCCGGTGACGTATCAGCTTACATCCCCACCAACGTGATTTCAATTACCGACGGCCAGATCTTCCTTGAGACCGCGCTGTTCAACCGCGGTATCCGTCCGGCCATCAACGTAGGTATCTCCGTATCTCGTGTGGGTGGTAACGCTCAGATCAAGTCGATGAAGAAGGTGGCAGGTACGCTGAAAATCGACCAGGCTCAGTTCCGCGAGCTCGAATCGTTCACGAAGTTCGGCGGCGACATTGACCCCGTGACCGCCCGAGTTATCGACAAGGGTCGCAAGAACGAGCAGCTCCTCATCCAGCCGCAGTATTCACCTATGGCTGTGGAAGATGAAGTAGCCGTGATATTCTGCGGTACTAAGGGCCTTCTCGAAAACGTCCCCTCGGAGAAGGTGGCAGAGTTTGAGAAACTCTTCCTCCAGCTCATGCATGCCAAGCATCCTGAAGTAATGACTCAGATACGCGAAGGCAAGCTCACCGACGATATTACAGCCGCTCTCACCGATGCAGCTGCTGAAATATCGGCCCGCTACAAGTAATCTGCAATACATATTTCTTATAAACAATAACTTTACGAGAACACCTGCCGGAGGCGCGGCCTCCGGGTAACTCGCCTCCGGAAGGTAGACTCGATTCACTCACCCTCGCCCAATATCAACCAATGGCTACACTACGAGAACTAAAAGGACGTATCGGCTCGGTAGGCTCTTCGGAGAAAATCACCGGTGCGATGAAGATGATTTCTTCGGCCAAAATGCACCGTGCCGAAGGCGACCTGCGCCGTCTGCTTCCTTTCCGCCAACAGCTTGAGCATATCCTCGGCAACCTTCTCTCGGCCGACGCACAGTTTACCTCGCCGCTCACCGAGCATAGAGAAGTGCGCCGCGTATCGCTCGTGGTGCTGGGTACCGACGACGGTCTTTGCGGTGCCTACAACCTTAATATCTTTAAGGAGGTTGTAGCAAAGATTTCAGCCTACCGTGAGGCTTACGGCGAAAAGGTGGCCGTGACTATCGTGCCTATCGGTAAAAAGATGGCCAAGGCTTGCCGCAAGCTTGCTGTCAGCGGTCTGACCGTAGATGAGCCCGAGGGAGTGAATTCCAAGTCTTCAGGCGACGTAGTGAAAGGCTTCGTCGACTATCTCCGCGAGAAATTCATCGCCGGCGATACTGACCGTGTCGACGTGATGTATATGAACTTCCAGAGCGTATCGCGCCAGCGTCTGCGCTGCGACGAGCTCCTGCCTCTGGATCCCGCTACAATACTCGGCAGCGAGTTCAAGGCTACCTGCCGACCCTATATCTTCGAGCCCTCGGCTCAGGATATATTCAGCTCCGTGCTCCCGATGTTTCTTCTTGCCACAATGCAGGAGATCTTCACCGAAAACCGTGCTTCGGAGCAGGCTGCACGCGTGATGGCAATGCAAAGCGCCAACGACAACGCCAAGAAACTCCTTGAGCAGCTTCGCCTTGAGTTTAACAAACTTCGCCAGCAAAGCATCACCACCGAGCTCCTCGACATACTCGGCGGTCAGGTCAAATAACGCATCTCTTCCTCCACTCCTTAAGAATTTACATCAACACAATATATTTATCAGATTTCCAATATGGGTAGTGTCAAAGAATACTTTTCAAATCTCGGAAGCGGTATCGTGAGCCTTCTCAAGGGCCTCTCGGTGACCGGTAAAGAATTTGTGACACCTAAAATCACTGAAACGTATCCCGACAACCGAGATAACCTGCCGGTGGCGCCGCGATTCCGCGCCGTGCTTGAGCTCATATATGACGCCGAGGGCAACCACCGCTGTATCGCCTGCGGTACGTGTGAACGCGTGTGCCCCAACAACACAATTTCTCTGGCTATCTCCACTCGCGAGACTTGGGACGGCAAAAAGAAAAAACACCTCGACAAGTATATCTACGATCTGGGAAGTTGCACTCTGTGTAACCTCTGCGTAGTAAAGTGTCCCACCACCGCGCTGCGATTCTCCAACGATTTCGAGCAGGCTACATTTACCCGCTCCAAGCTCGTGAAGCAGCTCAACTATCTTCCCGATAAGCCTGAGCCCGAACCTACTGAAGAGGAGAAAGCTCGCATTCTTGCCGAGAAAGAGGCCAAAATCGCTGCCGCCAAGGCTGCCGCGGCTGCCAAGAAGGCTGCTGCCGAAGCTCCCGCTGCCGCAGCTGCTCCCGCCGCTGAAGCCAAGCCAGCCGCTGATGATCCTGCTGCCAAGGCTCTTGCCGCTGCTGCCGGCGATCCTGAAAAGGAGGCACGCATCCGCGCTGCTCTTGAGAAGGCCGCTCGCCTTAAGGCTGAGCGCGAAGCTGCCAAGCAGGCCGATGCCGATAACAAGTAACCGTAAATCATTACACAGTTATATAATGGAATCATTAGGAAGTAGCATTGTCTACCTGATAATAGCACTGTCGATCATCGTATTCTCGGTGCTTACTGTCACTACCCGCAAGATATTGCGGGCCGCTACGTATCTTCTGTTCACCCTCTTTGCCACCGCGGCACTTTATTTCAAGCTCGACTATGAGTTTTTAGGCACGGTGCAGATTGCAGTGTATGCCGGAGGTATCGTAGTGCTGTTTGTGTTCTCCATTCTTCTTACTTCTCACCCCGGCAACAACAGCGAAGAGCTTACCTCACGCAAGCGCATGCTCGGATTTATAGGAGCGCTCGCCACCGCTCTGGTAGTGGGATGGGCATTCTTCAGCCGATGCGCTGACCTTGTCACTTCGCTTACCGACACCGTCAATCCCACCATGCATCAGATAGGTGAGGCCATGCTCGGCACTGCCCGCGGCCAGTATCTGCTCCCGTTTGAGGCAATATCGGTGCTCCTGCTCGCCTGCATCATAGGTGGCGTGGTAGTGGCACGAAAGGAATAATGTAGAAGTTAGTAACGATAATTCAATACCAAGCTATGGATATTACACTTATATATTATCTGGTGCCCTCGCTGGTGATGTTTTGCTGCGGAGTCTACGGATTCCTTACCCGCCGCAACATGATCGCGATGCTCATATCGCTTGAACTGATGCTCAATGCCGTAGATATCAATTTCGTGGTTTTCAACCGCTATCTTTTCCCCGGCACTATGGAGGGCATGATGTTCACGCTCTTCGGTATCGCCATCGCCGCCGCCGAGACCGCTCTGGCCATCGCCATTATCATCAACCTGTTTCGCGTAAGCAAGAATATTGACGTGCGCGCCGTAACCGAAATGAAATTCTGACACGATATGGATGCAACAATCCCTGTATTGATTCTCGCTATCCCTCTGTTCATGTTCCTCCTGCTGGGACTGGGCGGAGTGAAGATGCGACCCATTGTGGCCGGAGTGTTGGGCACTCTCGGCATGGGCGCTGTGCTTGTCCTGTCATACTACACAGCGTTTAACTATTATTTCTCGGGCAATCCCGATTTTATCGACGGTACTGACCGTCTGCAGTACATCGTGTTCAACACCACATGGCTGCAGTTTTACGACAATCTGGTCATAAAGATCGGTTTCCTTCTCGACCCCATCTCGGCAATGATGCTGATAGTGATTCCCACCATCTCATTCATGGTACATCTCTATTCGCTCGGCTACATGCATGGCGAGAAGGGCTTCCAGCGCTACTATGCATTCCTGTCGCTGTTCAGCTTCTCGATGCTCGGCCTCGTAGTTGCCACCAACATTTTCCAGATGTATATCTTCTGGGAGCTCGTGGGTGCGTCGTCGTTCCTGCTCATCGGCTTCTTCTACACTCTGCCCTCGGCAGTGGCTGCTTGTAAGAAGGCATTTATCGTGACACGCTTCGCTGACCTTTTCTTCCTCATCGGTATCCTCGTGCTCTCGTTCTACTCCGAGACTTTCGACTTCCTCGCTATGACTCAGCATCCTGAGGCAGTACTTGAGTCGATGCACGGAGCGATGTTTATGGGCGCATCGGTGATGACATGGGCGCTCGTGCTCATCTTCATCGGCGGTATGGGTAAGTCGGCCATGATGCCGCTCCACATCTGGCTCCCTGATGCAATGGAAGGTCCTACTCCCGTGTCGGCCCTCATCCACGCCGCTACCATGGTGGTAGCCGGTGTATACCTCGTGGCTCGTCTCTTCCCGCTTTACCTTCTTGAAGAGGCCGCGCTGATGATTGTGACGGTGGTAGGTTGCGTTACCGCATTCTACGCAGCGGTGGTAGCCTGCACGCAGATCGACATCAAGCGTGTGCTTGCCTTCTCGACCATCTCGCAGATTGCCTTCATGATGGTTTCGCTCGGTGTAGCTCGCCCCGAAATCCACCACGGTCTCGGCTACATGGCCTCGATGTTCCATCTGTTTACTCACGCCATGTTCAAGGGTCTGCTCTTCCTTGGAGCCGGAGCCCTCATCCATGCCGTTCACTCCAACAACTACACTCAGATGGGTGGCCTGCGCAAGTATATGCCTATCACACATATCACCTTCCTCGTGGGCTGTCTCGCCATCGCCGGTATACCTCCTTTCGCAGGATTCTTCTCAAAGGATGAAATCGTGAGCGCTGCCTTTGAGCTCCATTGGTTCTGGGGTGTATGGTTGCTCATGGTTGCCGGTATGACCGCCTTCTATATGTTCCGCCTCTACTTCCTCGTGTTCTGGTGGGAAGATCGCGACTACAAGGCCGAAGGTCTTCACACTCCTCACGATTCCCCCTGGACCATGTCGCTTCCGCTCATCATCCTCGCCATCATCTCTACCGTATGCGGCTGGATCGACTTCGGCAAGTACGTGACATTTGACGGTCAGGAATACAACATCCACATGAATATACCCATCGCCGTCACCAGCGTGTGTGTGGCTCTCATCGGTATCGGTATTGCCGCCAAGCTCTATCTGAAGAAAAACGACAATCCCCGCGCTATGGCCGATCAGGTTCGCTGGCTGTGGGAAGCCGCTCATCACCGCTTCTATTTCGACGAGATGTATCTCTTCATCACCCGCCGCATAATTTTCGACGGTATCTGCAAGCCCATCGCATGGTTTGACCGCCACGTGATCGACGGCACGATGAACGGACTCGCCTTCATCACCAATAAGGCTTCCGTCGCTATCAAGGGCTTCCAGAGCGGAAAGGTACAGATGTATATATGGTGGTATCTTATAGGTGTGCTTGTGCTCGCCGCCGTTACCGCAGTATGCTTGCTCTGAAAGATTATGAAAATGTGCAATATCACTCTTTAATATAGTAACTATCATGTTTTCCAATATATTAATCTACTTCGTGGTGATTCCGGTAGTGATGCTGGCCTTACTCGGGCTCTGCCGGAACATCAAGCAGATCCGCGCCGTGGCCGTGACAGGCTCCGTGGCGCTGACCGCCCTGTCGGTGTGGCTGCTTGTCGAGTACCTTTCGCTCCGCGCTGCCGGCGAGACTGCCGAGATGCTTTTCACCGGCTCGTGGTCATGGTTTACTCCGCTTAATATTAATCTTGCCGTGGGTGTTGACGGTATATCGATCGCCATGCTCCTTCTGTCGTCAATCATCCTCTTCACGGGCAGCTTCGCTTCGTGGGAGATACCGCAGCCCAAGGAATTCTTCCTCTGGCTCATCCTGCTCTCGACCGGTGTATACGGCTTCTTCATCTCGATTGACCTCTTCACGATGTTTATGTTCTATGAAGTCGCTCTCATCCCTATGTACCTTCTCATCGGAGTGTGGGGAAGCGGCAACAAGAACTATTCGGCAATGAAGCTTACCCTGATGCTCATGGGTGGCTCGGCATTCCTGATGCTCGGCCTCATAGGTATCTATTATCACTCGGCTCCCGAAGGTCAGGCTCTGACATGGAATATCCTTGAAATTGCCAAGAACGACGCCATATCTCACGGCTGGCAGACATTCCTCTTCCCGATGACATTTGTGGGCTTCGGTGTGCTTGGTGCAATGTTCCCGTTCCACACATGGTCGCCCGACGGTCATGCTTCGGCTCCTACAGCTGTGTCGATGCTCCACGCCGGTGTGCTCATGAAGCTCGGAGGATACGGTTGCTTCCGCGTGGCTATTTTCCTCATGCCTCAGGCTGCTAACGAACTCGCCTGGATATTCCTCATCCTCACCGGTATCTCGGTTGTCTACGGTGCATTCTCAGCCTGCGTGCAGAACGACCTCAAGTATATCAACGCCTACTCATCCGTATCGCACTGCGGTCTGGTGCTCTTCGCAATCCTCATGCTCAACACCACCGCAATGACCGGTGCCATCATGCAGATGCTCAGCCACGGTCTTATGACGGCTC
>CAYZFG010000100.1:0-6867 GCA_964477665.1 uncultured Staphylococcus sp. | reverse complement strand
TGAGGGTATAGGAAGGGATTACTTAACTACCTTGGTGGCAACGGTGCGGCCGGTGGAGTAGGTGGTGACCTTTACGGCTACGCCCTTGAAGGAGTCGTCGACACGCACACCCTGGAGGTTGTAGTACTGAGTGGCAATCACGTCGCCGGCCTCAGCTGCGGTCTCGGCGATACCCGAGAGGGAGATTTCGACTTCAGGACCGAAACCGCCGCGGGCGTTGGCCTTGCGTACCTTGAGATTATTGCCTTCGGGGAGCTCACCTGCGTAGAGCTTGCCGTTGACGAGATATACGTTGCCGGCGAGTTCTTCCTCGGGAGCGTAAGTCACCTGAGCGGCGATTTCTTCAGGATTCCAGTCGGGGAACACTTTGTCGAGAGCATACTCGGCAGCCTGCTCGGCGGTGAGGATGGTCTCGTATTTCTTGTCGCCCGACGAGTGGGTGAAGTTGATGACGTTGGATGCGGGAGAGATGCAGTTGCCCTCCTTGTCCATGGTGTTGTACTCTACAAACTTATCGGCAGCGCAGTTCATACCGGCCACGGTGAAGCGGGTCGATACGAGCTTCGAGGGCTGGTTGATGGTAGTGTTGAGCCATGCCAGACCGGAGTAGTTGCCCCACGAGCGGCCGAAGTTGAAGTTGGAGCAGAGGGTTTCGATGGTACAGTTGTTCATCACGTAGCCATATTTCTTGGCGCCGTTGGGGGCGGCCATAGTGGCGTTTTTCACTGCCTCGTTGACAAACTTCACGCGGTTGAAGTACACATCGCCGCCACCGCACACGTAGTCAGTCACGCCGTGGATTTCGCCGTCCTCGAAGTAGAAGTAACCCGAAGCATTGTTGCTGTAATAGGTGTCCTGATAAGATTCGAGGCTTACGTTCTTGCAGATAGTGTTGGAGCCCTTGTCCTGGATGGTCACGGCGCGACCTGCGAAAGCCTTGCCGTCAAAGGGCATTGCATTGCGGAGCGTGAGGTCCTGGAGGTAGAGATTTTCAGAGCGGTTGAGCAGTGTTGCGGTCTTGCTGATACCTTCTTCTTCGATGGGAGGATAGTTGAGGATCACGGTGCCCTTCATCGACTGGCCGATGATAGAGATATTCTTACCGTTGACGGGAGTGAGCACGGTGGTGCCGAGGTCGTAGGTGCCGTCGGGGAGGAAGATCTTGGCACCATCCTGCGAGGCGGCAGCCTTGAGAGCGAGGAGGAAGCTGGCAGCGTCGCCGGCGGGGATTTCATAGTAGCCTGAGGCAGGATCATATTCCACGAAGTCAACCACATTGGCCACTGATACACTGTGGATGTAAGCGCCCTCGGGGAAGGTGATGGTGAGCCAGCCGGCCTCACCTGCGTATTCAAATGACTGCTCGGCGCCGTCAGTCTCGCCCTTTACGGGGAACTCGGCTACGGTAGCGCCGGCCTCGTCGGTAACCACTGCGGTAGACTCAGCAGAGAACTGGCAGCAGCCTACGGTGACGTAGCACTTGCCGGCTACCTTCACCTTGATTGCGCCGCCCTTATTGACGAGCCAGCCGTGGTTGTTGTAATACTTACCGTCGATTTCTATTGCTTCGTGATCTTCTACATAGAAATAGGTCTTGGTGAGGTCATAGTTGAAGAGCGAGGGGGCGGTGGGATTCTCTACAGCTGTAGCGCGGGCGTAGAGATCGGTGTCGCTCTGGATAGAAGTACCCTCGGCTACCTTCTCGGCGGTAGACTTGGTGGAGGCAAACCATCCGCGGAAGGCCTGACCCTCGGGCACGGTGACGTCGCTTTCACCATATTTATAGGCGAGGGCCGCTCCACCGGCCACCTCTTCGGTGCCTATGAGCTTGCCGGTGGTATCGTAGTAAGATACGTTGACATTGGGGAGGAAGTCGCAAGCCTCTACCGAGAGCGAGGGGCAGTAAGAAGCGGTGACGATAGTGAGCACGGCCTCATCGTTACTGTTGTAGATCCAGGTGGTGGTGCCGTCGCATGTGCCGCCGCAGTTTACGGTGCCGAGCACTTCGTCGCCCTTCATCACCTTAGCTTCGGGGTTGCCGTACTGGCAGTTGCCGAAAGAAATCTTTACGGCGCCGTCAACGGGCACGGTGACTGTGGTGGTGTTGTAGCCGTGCTGAGCGTCGTGCCAAGTGCCGTCGACGGTCACGCCTTCGGGCAGCACGCCGTCCTCGGGCTTAACCACGGTGTAGGGGTCGGTGGTGAAGTTGAGGGCGAAGTCAGTGAAGTGACGTTCCTTCTGGATGAAAGGAATCACGCGGATGCCGTAGAGACGGAAACCCTTGCCGCACTTCATGGTCAGCACCACGTCGCCGTTCTCCTTCACTTTGGTCGACTGCTTTGACTCGTCTTTCTGGGCGGTGAGGGTAGTGGTGAGATTGGAAGTAATGTTATCGGAAGTCACGGTAGCATCGCCGCTGGCACCGGAGAAGTCGACGATAATTTCATCATTGACACCGCAGCCGGGGATGGTCACGGTCATGTCGCCGTTCTGGAAGCAGAAGTTCTGTGAAATACCATATACGGCGCCCGATTTTACGGTGAAATATACACCTTCAAGACCGGTGAGTGCGCCGCCGTTGTTAGAGGGAAGCTCCTGCCTTTCAAGATTTTTGGCAAGGGCGTAGCGTCCTTTGGAACTTGCCGACCAATAATCGCAGTTAGTCACTTCATTTGCATGATTTTTACCCTGGGTGAAATCCCAGTTACGCTCGGTGGTGATGTGGGTAAAGGCATCATCCTGAGCCCACGCTGTAAAGCCCGTGAAGAGCGGCAGCAGCATGAGCATACTGATTAATTTTCACATTGTGAAAAGTTAGATATTAAGGTTATAGGATTGACCGGTAATAGATTTTGCGGCGCAAAGATACAAAAAATTACACTATATATGAATATTCATGCGGGAATTTTCGTAACTTTGCAAAAATTTTCAGAATTAGCTAATTAACGATATAAATATGCTGACAGCAAAGGAAATACGCAACTCCTTCAAGGAGTTCTTCCAATCCAAGGGACACCACATCGTCCCTTCGGCTCCCATGGTAATCAAGGATGACCCCACGCTGATGTTTACCAACGCGGGAATGAATCAATTCAAGGATATAATCCTCGGCAACGCCCCGGCGCGCTATCAGCGCGTGGCCGACTCGCAGAAGTGTCTGCGTGTCAGCGGAAAGCACAACGACCTCGAAGAGGTGGGCATGGATACGTATCACCACACCATGTTTGAGATGCTCGGCAACTGGTCATTCGGCGACTACTTCAAGAAAGAAGCCATCGACTGGGCCTGGGAATATCTCGTGGACGTGCTCAAGCTCGACCCTGACCGCCTGTATGCCACCGTGTTTGAAGGCTCGGCTGAGGAAGGCCTGGAGCGCGACAACGAGGCCGCCTCTTACTGGGAAAAGCACCTCCCCGCTTCCCACATCATCAACGGCAACAAGCACGACAACTTCTGGGAAATGGGTGATACCGGCCCCTGCGGTCCCTGCTCCGAAATCCACATCGACCTCCGCAGCGACGAAGAGCGCGCTCAGGTCGACGGCGCTTCACTCGTCAACCACGACAATCCCCTCGTGATCGAGATATGGAACCTCGTGTTCATGCAGTATAACCGCAAGGCCGACGGCTCGCTTGAACCCCTCCCCGCCAAGGTAATCGACACCGGTATGGGTTTCGAGCGCCTGTGTATGGCTCTCCAGGGCAAGAAGTCCAACTATGATACCGACGTCTTCACCCCGCTTATAGATAAAATCTCGGAGCTCTCGGGCTACACCTACGGCAAGGACCGAAAGGTCGACGTGGCGATGCGAGTGATCGCTGACCACGTGCGCACCATCTCCTTCTCCATCGCCGATTCACAGCTCCCCGGCAACGCCAAGGCCGGCTACGTGATACGCCGCATCCTGCGCCGCGCCGTGCGCTACGCCTATACCTTCCTCGATCAGAAGCAGGCATTTATGTACAAGCTCGTCAATACCCTCATCGAGTCGATGGGCGAGGCTTATCCTGAAATCGCCAAGCAGCGCGAGCTCATCATGAAGGTAATCAAGGAGGAGGAAGAGTCATTCCTCCGCACCCTCGACAAGGGTATGGCTATCCTCGACGACGCTATCGCCCGCACTCAGAAAGAGGGCAAGACTCAGATCTCGGGCAAGGATGCTTTCGTGCTCTATGATACTTACGGCTTCCCCCTCGACCTCACCGAACTCATCCTCAAGGAGCGCGGCATGACACTCGATGCCGAGGGCTTCAACGTGGAGATGGAAGCTCAGAAGGCGCGCGCCCGCAATGCGTCGGCCGTAGAGACCGGCGACTGGGTATCAGTGCGCGAGGGCGAGCCCGTATTCGTAGGCTACGACGAGACCACCTGCCCCTGCCACATACTCCGCTACCGCAAGGTGAAGCAGAAAAACAATGAATATTATCAGCTCATCGTATCGCCCACTCCCTTCTATGCCGAGATGGGCGGCCAGGTGGGCGACACCGGTTGGCTCGTCAACGGCGACGAGCGCATAGAAATCTACGATACCAAGCGCGAAAACGGTATCGCCGTGCATCTTACCAAGACCCTTCCCGCTGATGTCACCGCCGAATTCGAGGCCTGCATCAACGAGGAAAACCGCATCGCCACTCAGTGTAACCACACGGCTACCCACCTGCTTCACCACGCCCTGCGCACCGTGCTGGGCACTCATGTGGAGCAGAAGGGCTCATTTGTAAGCCCCACCGTGCTCCGCTTTGACTTCTCTCATTTCCAGAAAGTCACCCCCGAGGAGCTGCGCAAGGTAGAGCATCTGGCCAACGCTATGGTGCGCATGGCTATCCCCCTCGACGAGCACCGCTGCGTGCCTATCGCCGAGGCTATGGAGATGGGCGCTATGGCTCTCTTCGGTGAAAAATATGGCGAGGAGGTGCGCGTGATCAAGTATGGCGACTCAGTAGAACTCTGCGGCGGTACCCATGCCGCCAATACCGGTAATATCGGCTCGATACGCATCGTATCTGAAAGCTCCATCGCTGCCGGTATACGCCGCATCGAGGCCGTCACCGCAGCCCGCGCCGAGGAGCTCACCGACACCATGCAGGACACCCTGCGCCAGCTCGGCGACCTCTTCCACAATGCCCCTGACCTCGTGGCAGCTATCCGCAAGTCGATCGACGAGAATGTAGAGCTCCGCAAGGAAGCCGAGGAGTATTTCAAGGAGCGCATCAAGAACCTCACCACCGAGCTCCTCGCCAACGCTCAGGAGCGCGACGGCGTGAAGATTGTGTCGATGACCGGCACCCGCGTGCCCGACGTGGTTAAGAACGTGGCATTTGCCGTGCGTCAGCGCTCGGCCGCCAATACCGCTTTCGTAGCCGCTACCTCTGATCCCGCCGGCAAGCCGCTCCTCACCGTAGCGCTTACCGACGACCTCGTGGCAGCAGGCAAGAATGCATCCACAATCGTGCGCGAAGCCGCCCGCAACATCAAGGGTGGCGGCGGCGGTCAGCCCGGTTTCGCTCAGGCCGGCGGCAAGGATGCCGAAGGTCTCGGCGTTGCGTTCCAGGCCATGATGAATCAGTTTTAACAAGCTGTAAACTAAGATGAAAGTACTGAAATTCGGAGGAACATCCGTAGGGTCGGCCGAGCGTATACGCCACGTGGCCGACCTGGTGGCTCCCCGCGGCAAAAATATCATAGTGCTCTCGGCCATGTCGGGAACCACCAACTCGCTCGTTGAGATAGCCGACTATCTCTACAAGCGAAATCTCAACGGTGCCAAGGAGACAATCAATATCCTCGAATCGAAGTATCTCAAGACCCTCTCGACGCTCTATGACCGCCACGAGTCGCGCGAGATGGCATTGAGAGAGATAAAATCGTGCTTCAACTATATCCGCTCCTTCGCCTCGCGCGACGTCTTTACCTCGGTCGAGGAGAAAATCATCCTCGCTCAGGGCGAGATAATGTCAGTGGCCATGATGACCATACTGCTCAACGAGCGCGGTTATCACGCCGAGGCTCTTCCCGCCCTCGACTTCATGAAGACCGGCGAAAACGGCGAGCCTGACTCCAACGCCATCGCCCTCAATCTCCGCGCCCTGCTCGACAAGTATGCCGAGGCCGATATCTACATCACCCAGGGCTTCATCTGTCGCAATCACCGCGGCGAGGTCGACAATCTCCAGCGCGGCGGCAGTGACTACTCAGCTTCGCTCATAGGCGCCGCAGTGGAAGCCGAGGAGATAGAGATATGGACCGACATCGACGGTATGCACAATAACGACCCCCGCTACGTGGAGGGCACCCGCCCCGTGCATGAGCTTCACTATGAGGAGGCCGCCGAGTTGGCTTACTTCGGAGCGAAGATTCTCCACCCCACCTGCGTGCTACCTGCCAAGGTCAACAATATCCCCTTGCGCCTGCTCAACACCATGGAGCCCGATGCTCCCGGCACCCTTATCTACAACTCCATCACCGGCCCGAGCATCAAGGCCGTGGCTGCGAAAGATAATGTAACTGCCGTGAAAATCAAGAGCTCACGCATGCTGCTGGCCTACGGATTTCTCAATAAGGTCTTCGAGACATTTGAGAAATACCGCACGCCCATCGACATGATAGCCACCTCCGAAGTGGGCGTATCGCTCACGGTCGACTCGGCCCGATTCCTCCCCGAGATCATCGACGAGCTCAAGCAATTCGGCACCGTGACCGTGGACCGCGACATGGTGATTATCGCCGTGGTGGGTAATCTGGAGTGGACATCGCCCGGCCTGGAGACTCAGGCGCTCAAGGCGCTCCATGATATCCCCGTGCGCATGATAAGCTACGGCGGCAGCGACTACAATATCTCGTTCCTCATACGCGCCTGCGACAAGGTAG
>CAYZFG010000099.1:0-7501 GCA_964477665.1 uncultured Staphylococcus sp. | reverse complement strand
GATGCGGACGGTGGCGCCGCCGAGGAGGTCGAGATTTACGGCGAGGGCATGCGTGCCGTCGGAGTTAGAGATAATGCGGCCGTGCAAGCCCTTGAGACGACCGCGCACCACGCACACCGTATCGCCGCGGCGAAACACCGTAGGCACAAAATCCACCGGCGTCTCCGCATGGCCCAGCATAAACTTCAGCGTGTCCATCTGCCGCTCCGGTATCATGGCCACAGCGCTGCCCGAAGCCGAGCGATCCGTAACCCTATTGACCATAAAGCGATGGATATAAGGCAGCGCCACAATCTCGCGGCGGCGCTCCTCAGTGCACTTCACAAACACCACTGCCGGAATCACCACACGATCCACAGCTCGGCGCCGTCCGTCGGCCCACACGCGTACCTCACGCTGAGTGGCCACGTAGCACTCCACGCCGCGGGCGGCAAGACTCTCGGCCACCTTCTTCTCATGCCGGGCATTGACCACAGCCACATACCAGCAGCCGCCGGCCACGCCTACGGCGCCGTCGACGCCCGCAGGCACCGCCGTCACTATCGTGTTTTTTATCCCGGTATCAGGCATTCTGAAACGTGAGGTCAACCCCATCCCGCCACAGGCAAAGATGAGATTACAAAGTTAAACAAAACTTCCCGAATTCCCAAACAATCCTCACCCTCTTACTTTATAACTCATCACTCTGCCCTAATACCTAAAGAAGCGGCAGCCCGGCGCGGTCGCGTCGGGCTGCCAAGTTGAAGAGGTATTTTAATTAGCTGAGTCTATTAATCAGGAAGCTTTGTAAATACGAGATTTGTAAGTATATCCCAAAATCCTTTATTAACACCTTCAGAGAATACACACAATGCTATTCCATCCTGGAATGTCACAACTGTATTATCATCGTTCCAAGTACCCACGATTGAGCCACTGTCGTTTCTGTTAGTATCAGTAACTATAACTGAGCATTCACCCAAGCCTGTAAACTGAAGACCTTCGGCAGCAGTGGTACCTAACGGAATGGACATGATATATTCTCCGGTTACGTCATCGGGACGGAGAAGTACTTCGAGCTCTAGTTCGGAATATAACGAGGGATAGAAGGGTTTAAACTTACATTGACCGGTTTCAGAATTAATAACTTCCAGTCTCGCATTAGGTGTCTCAACCTTAACTCCGTCATAATCATTGAAAGCAAGACTCCATTTTCCTGAAAGTGCATATATAGGACTGCTCTTACGGTCTTGAATCATGACTGTACAAGTATTCAAGGGTTCAATAGTAGCCCCTTCTGCCTTGTCGATAACTATACGGAAATAACGATCTGGATCACGCTCTTCACTATTCTGAAGGCGGATCTGAACTGAAGCCGTCTTTGTATCGGCAGGTATATTCACATGAGTACTTGTCACATAGAAATGACTGTCGGCAATAGCCTGTTCCTGGTCAGGATCATCAGTTCCGATTACCTTTACATTCACTTTCACATAACCGTTAGGATTTCCGGTTACGACAAGAGGTATATTGATAAGGTTCTGTGCCTCATTAACTATCATCTCTGAGGATTCCACAGATACTCCCACGCCCGAGGCAGTATTGACCGAGTAATCGTTGTTATCATCACTGCAAGAAGAGAGCGTGAATACTCCGATTGCTAATATCGCTATATATTTAAAAAATTTCATGATAGGTAATTATTTGATTCTCTAAAGTTAATAACCTTCATTTTGCTGACCGGTCAACTGGGGATTAACCTGAATTTCTGAAGCAGGGATAGGCCATACGTAGCGATAGTCATTGCTTACGTAGCTTACATTCTCGTCACCGGTAACTATGAGGGCATCAAGACCTAAACCTGACACACGGTTAAATGCTACTTTCCAGCGACGGCAGTCGGCCATGCGGAAGCCTTCACCGATAAGTTCTTTCGTACGCTCTGCACGGATCTGAGCAAGCAACTCGTCTCCGCTATAAGAAGCATCATTGTACTTCTCGATACGGTTCTTGCGGAAATAGTTGAGTGTAGCGAGAGCATCTCCTGTGCCGGTCATGTACTCACATTCCATCTTGATAAGATAAATTTCCGACAGACGGAAAGGTTTACCCATATTTGCTAAGTTATTTACGACACCTGTACGGAGGCTTTCATTACCGGGCCATTTGTTAAAAGTGCGGACTCCGTTGTAACTTACACCCTGGTCTGTCAGGTTTTGAGTTCCTAAGAAAGCTTTTGAACGTATATCACCTGTACCATAATAATCGCTGACTACGTTAGCTACAGGGAGGAAATTAACCTTCGTAACGTCCGACTTAAGCCAGCCGGCTCCGGTAGAACTAATGAAGAGCTCAGATGAGTCAGAATATGGACGGAACATCAATTCACTACCCTCGTCAGTCGTCCACATTTTCGTATAAGAATACACGCGATTCAGGATTCCTCCGGATGACGAAGTATCAACAAGTCGATAGATGTTACAATTATCAATAATATCATTAGCATAGGTGAGGGCTGCCGGGTAATCTCCCTTAAGAAGAGCAGTACGCGCTTGCAGGGCTCTCACGACCCATGTATTAAGGAAGGATGAATTAGGAACGAGAGACTGCACGGCTGCTTCCTCAGGAAGATTCTCCTCATATTGCTTCAGCCCATCGTAAGCAAGAGCAAGCTCATCTTCGATATACTTGTAGGTTGCAGCAAGTGTAGAACGACCGGGATAAGTACCCTTGTTAGAAGAAGGATTATAATCCGTACGCATGGGTATACCTACATTTTTATCCTTATTCTGATCCGTATAATTAGGGCAGAAAGTCTCGGTAAGTTTATAGTAGTAATATGCGCGTGCAAAATGAGCTTCAGCAATGTATCGCTTCATCTCTACTATGTCGGTTACTCTTACCTCCGGAATTGCATCAAGGATAGGTTCAGCAACTTGTAAAAAGTAATTTACAGAAACAATTCCTCCGTAATATCCGCTCCACAAATCAGTAGCTTGCGAGAGCGACGAAGTGATATTGCCCGAGTTTATGTCATTGTTTACGTTACCGTTTTGTACAGTACCTACAAACTGGTCCATTGCAAGATCAGTATAGAAAACATATCCACCGGTCACTCTTGCGCGTAGACCGCCGTAGATACCGTTGCGATACTGCATGCATTCGCCTACTGTCGTGATACCTCCGTCAGAGGGAATTACGAAAGGCTCGACAAGATTCATGTCGCATGAAGTCGCCAGCAACCCGCCAAGTGCGAGTATTGAATATATGATTTTTTTCATTGTTTTACGTCTTTTGGAAGATTAAAAACCTACTTCAAAGCCAATCTCATACTGGCGAGTATTGGGATAATAGAACGCCACTACATTAGATTCGGGCTCAGGATCATATCCGGTATAATCTGTGAAAGTAAGCAGATTTCGTCCGGTAAAATGGAAAGACACATTTTCGAGGTGCAACTTATTAAGCACACTCTGAGGAAGCTTATAAGTAAATGTGAGATTCTTCAGACGCAGATAAGAAGCATTCTCCACAAGATGAGAGTCAAAGCGAAGAACCTGACCGTCAGCAGCAGGGATATCAGTTTTCTGGCCGGGATAAGTCCACACATTGAGCATCTTGACATCCTGATTATTCTGGTCACCGAAATTATTGTTTTCAACGAAGTATAAGTCATTGTTGATCATATACTTTTCAGCAGCCCAGTTGAAATCAAGACGAAGGCCGAAGTCACGCCAGCGAACATCAGTTCCGAAACCGCCTGAATAAGGAGCAAACATACTCTTTCCGATAAGTCTTGCATCACGGTCTTCGTTATATTGCTTGGTGAGGTTACCATCCTTATCAACCCACATCATTTGACCATCACGGGGATCGACACCGGCATATTCAACGGTATACATTTCGCCTGCCGAATGTCCTACTTTATACTGTGTACCGGTATTGGGCAACGTGTATGAATCCTGACCGTCGAAAAGCTTATTGATCTCATTACGGTTATAATTGAAATTGGCGCGAAGACCCCAATACCAATCACGGGTACTGAAAATAGCAAAGTTGAGATCGACATCTACACCTGTATTAGTCATGTTACCGATGTTACCAAATCCGCTGATATAACCGGTAGTATAAGAATAGGGTATTTGCATAAGCATGTCGACAGTTTCTTTACGGTAGAAGTCGATTTCACCCTTAATTTTGTTATTGAGGAATGCAAAACCCAGGCCTACATCCCATGCACGTACGGTTTCCCAAGTGAGGTCCTTATTAGGGGCCTTTGATATAACTAAAGACTGGCTATCATAAGAAGAATTACTGATACCACCTGAATAGAAATTGCCTGTATTAATAGTACCCGCAAAGAGCCACTCAGGTATACCGGAGTTACCGGTGGTACCATAGCTAGCCCTGAGGGTAAGATCGTCAATCCAAGTAAGTGACTTCATAAAGTTTTCGCCTGTAATTCGCCACATGGCACCCAGCGACCAGAAGTTGGCCCAGCGATGACCTTCAGCAAACTTAGAGCTACCGTCGCGACGATAAGTAGCGTCCACGAAATAGCGATTGTTATAATCATAGCTTGCCGTACCGAAGAATGAATTAAACACTGAGCGAGTTAATGATTCTGATACGCCCTTGTTTTCAGCTTTAATATTTCCGTTGCTCAGATCCATCAAGCGACGATCAGTATAGCCGCGAGCCGATGCTCCGAAAGCTTCATTCTTTGTAATTATCGCTTCCTGTCCTAAAAGTACAGTCAGATTATGTACGTCAGCAAAAGTATGGGTATACTCAGCCGTGTTGGTGTAAGTAAACGCATAGTAGCGCTGAAAACTCTGTCTATTGCTACCTTCAAAGTTTTCATACCAATCATTATACTGACCCATAGGGGTAAGCTCAGCCTCGCAAGGGTATTGGAGTCCTGAATAACGATAATCAAAAGCATCAACATTCTGCTGAGCACGAATCGTAAGACCCTCTACCGGAACAACTGTCTCATCTATAGAAGCATTGATACTAAGATTCTTTTTCGATAGGCTTTGCGTAGAAGCAAGAGCATCGGGAAGGATGAGATCCGAGTAAAGTAAACGTTGAGCTTTTTCGCCAAAAACAATCTCACCATCGGGAGTAAAGCGATAGTATCTGGGAGAATCATAAGGGAATGCTATACGAGCAAACATAGAGGGGTTAGACATGATAGCTGTCGTACCACCGTCGTATGCCGATCCATTCTGCATATTTGTTTCACCCTTTTCATATCCAAGGTTGGACTTGAAACCGAAACGGAACCAGTCAGTGACACGCGTAGTGATGTTGGCACGAAGGGTCGTACGGCGTAAGTGTGACTGTGTCATTACACCATCTGCATCATAGTGGTTAAGTGACACATAGTAGCTTGAATTCTGGCTACCACCGCGCACAGCAGCATCGAGCTGATAGGTAGGAGCAGAACTATTGAAGACCTCATCACGCCACTTAGTAGATATACCATAATTATCTACAAGTGAGCGCACTTCCTCAGCCACGGGCTTACCTATAAGATCACGGTAACGGATATATTGCTCGGAGTTCATCATGTCCACATTATCATGTGCGATCTGTGACCAGCCAAATGATGCGCGAATATTAACCTTAGCTTTCTCCTGGAATCTACCTTTCTTCGAGGTAATAACGATTACACCGTTGGCAGCACGCGAACCGTAAATTGCCACCGAAGATGCATCCTTAAGTACAGTTACTGACTCGATATCAGAAGGATTGAGAGTAGTAAACACTGCCGAAGTAATAGGGGCTCCATCAAGAATAAACAAAGGAGTATTACTTGCTGTAAGTGAGTTGACACCGCGCATACGGATATGCATTTCATCTGCCGAGGGGTCACCTGAGTTAGAAGCGATGTTAAGACCGGGAACCTGACCCTGGAGGGCATCAAGGAATGTAGCGGTAGGTACATCTTTGAAAACCTCCTCACCCACTACTGACACGGAGCCTACCACTGAGCCGAGTTTCTTGCTCTGACCGTAACCGAGAACGACTACAGTCTCAAGCTGGTTGTCAGGGACCATCTTGATCTCCATGTGATCAGTGATGTTGACAGTCTGAGTAGTGTAGCCCACGTAAGTGACAGTCACTGTCTTGGCGTTGTCGGGCACCTCTAATGTGAAATTACCGTCAAGGTCGGTCGTAACTCCTATGCCACCGACATTGGGTACGACTGTCGCGCCCATAAGGGGCTCTTCATTTTCGGCATCATACACGGTTCCCGTAATGGTGCGGGCCTGCGCCATCACTGCGAAACAGAATACGGCCGTAAGTAATAGAAACAGCTTTTTCATACCTTTTTTAAAGAATTAGACAATATAGTTTTAAATTATTTTTTCATTTCATTTACACGAATTTGGAAACTCGGTGTAGATTGGTCAAGAGTCACTAAACACTGTTTAGAGTTGCAAAGGTACAATAAAAAATGAAAAAAGTTACAAATTAGCTCGAAAAAAGTGGCATTTTAACATTATTCTTGCGAAATTCCCTCCTAAATTATTGACAATCGTCACTCTGCAAATACATTTAGATGCCGTCGCGCTTCATTCCCCGTGATGATACCTTATTTATTTTCGCGCACGCGCGCGAGAGGAATTGGCCACAATCCTTTCGCTCTGTGAAAAAAAATGCTTATCTTTGCAAAGTATTTCACACAACCGTTTCACAGTATGCGACAATCAAAGCGCGCGTTCCTCATCCTGGAGGACGGAACCACGATGGAAGGTAAATCCTTCGGCTATGAAGGCTCTACAGCCGGCGAAGTAGTGTTTAACACAGCAATGACCGGCTACCCCGAGAGCCTCACCGACCCTTCCTATCAGGGTCAGATTCTCGTCACCACTTATCCCATTCTCGGCAACTACGGCGTGCCCCCGCGCCGCGAGAAAGACGACGTCAGCGAATATTACGAAAGTGACCACATCCACTGCAAGGCCATCGTGGCTCAGGATTACTCTTTCGAGCACTCCCACTGGCAGGCTGACCGCTCTCTGGCTCAGTGGTTGCAGGAGGAGAAAATCCCCGGAATCTACGGCATCGACACCCGAGCCCTCACCAAGCACCTGCGCGAGCACGGCTCTATGCTCGGCAAGATCGTGATGGAAGGCACTGACCCCGATTCGATACCCTTCTACGACCCCAACAAGGAAAACCTCGTGGCCAAGGTATCGTGTAAGGAAGTGGAAGTGCACGGCGACGGCGACAAGACCGTAGTGCTCGTGGACTGCGGCGTGAAACACAACATCATCCGCTGCCTCACCCGCCGCGGAGTGAAAGTGATACGCGTGCCCTGGAATTACGACTTCACCACCATCCCCTACGACGGTCTCTTCATCTCCAACGGCCCCGGCAACCCCGACATGGCCGGTGAAACCGTAGAGCTCATCCGCAAGGCCATGGCCATCGGCAAGCCAATCTGCGGCATGTGCATGGGCAATCAGCTCCTGGCCAAGGCCGCCGGAGCAAAGACCTACAAGCTCAA
>CAYZFG010000098.1:0-7590 GCA_964477665.1 uncultured Staphylococcus sp. | reverse complement strand
GTTAAAAGTGTGAAATCGCTTTGATTTTCTCGGCGCCGTGCGTAACTTTGCTATTATGAATCCTAATGCTCCCCTTGCCGAGCGGCTCCGTCCCCGCTCGCTCGATGAATATATCGGCCAGACTCACCTCGTGGGGCCCGGCGGCGTGGTCCGCACCATGATTGAGCAAGGCAACGTCGCCTCGTTTATCCTCTGGGGCCCGCCCGGCGTGGGCAAGACCACCCTGGCCCGCATCATAGCCAATACGGTCGAGGTGCCGTTCTACACCCTCTCGGCCGTAAACTCGGGCGTAAAAGACGTGCGCGAAGTCATCGAAAAATGCCGCGCCGACGCCCGCAGCATGTTCTCCCGCGGCCGTCCCGTATTGTTTATCGACGAAATCCATCGCTTCAGCAAGTCGCAGCAAGATAGCCTGTTAGGCGCAGTAGAGAGCGGAGTGGTCACCCTCATAGGCGCCACTACCGAAAATCCCTCCTTCGAGGTCATCCGCCCCCTCCTCTCCCGCGCCCAGGTCTACACCCTCCGCCCCCTTGAAAAAGACGAGCTCCAGCAGCTCCTCGACCGCGCCCTGACCACCGACGAAGTCCTCGCCTCGCGCGGCGTCGACGTCGAGCAGACCACCGCCCTCTTCCGATTCGCCGGAGGCGACGCCCGCAAGCTCCTCAACATCCTCGACCTCATGCTCCAGGCCACCCCGCCCGGCCGCCGCATCCTCATCAACGACCTCACCGTCACCGAGCGTCTCCAGGAAAACCCCGCCGCCTACGACAAAAACGGCGAGATGCACTACGACATCATCTCAGCCTTCATCAAATCAATCCGCGGTTCTGACCCCGACGCCGCCGTATACTGGCTCGCCCGCATGATAGCCGGAGGCGAAGACCCCGAGTTCATAGCCCGTCGCCTCGTGATCCTCGCCGGCGAAGACATAGGCCTCGCCAACCCCAACGCCCTCCTCCTGGCCAACACCACCTACGAAGTAATCCGCAAAATAGGCATGCCCGAAGGACGCATACCCCTCTCCGAATGTGCCATCTACCTGGCCACATCTCCCAAAAGCAACTCCGCCTACCTCGCCATCGACCGCGCCCTCGCCCTGGTCAACAAGACCGGCGACCTCCCCGTACCCCTCCACCTCCGCAACGCCCCCACATCCCTGATGAAAGACATGGGCTACGGACGCGACTACAAATACGCCCACGACTACCCCGGCAACTTCGTCATCCAGCAATTCATGCCCGACGAGCTCGGCCACCACGACCTCTGGCAGCCCTGCGACAACCCCACCGAGCAGCGCGCCATGGCCTTGCAAAACTCCCGCTGGCGCCCCGCCGAAGATAAAAAATAAAAAAAATCGCCCCTCGACGCATTGAATCCGAAAAAATATTCGTAAATTTGCACCGCAATACAGCAAAATTCGGCCTCGGGGTGTAGCACAGTTGGCAGCGCGCCACGTTCGGGACGTGGAGGTCGGAAGTTCGAGTCTTCTCACCCCGACTGCAAAAACTAAATCGCGAGCCCCCGGCCCGCGATTTAGTTTTTATTGTCCCCCGAGCACAGCGAGAGGGGGTAAGAAAGCCCCCGCCCCGCCCATTGTGCCCCGAGCGTAGCGAGGGGAAATGAAAGTCACAAAAATTTTTGTCCCGGCCCCGAGCTTCAGCGAGGGGAAGAAGAAAGCCGCCCCGCCCATTGTGCCCCGAGCGCAGCGAGGGGTTAAGCCTCAATCCCGGCGGAAAATATCGCGCGTATACACCTTATCCTTCACATCATCAAGCACCGCGTCATAGCGATTAGCCACAATCGCCCGCGACAGCCCCTTGAACCGCTCCAGATCATTCACCACCTCCGAGCCGAAGAAAGTAGTACCATCCTCAAGCGTAGGCTCATAGATGATCACCTTCGCACCCTTAGCCTTGATGCGCTTCATCACACCCTGAATCGACGACTGCCGGAAATTATCAGAATTAGACTTCATCGTAAGCCTGTACACACCTATCACCGTAGGCTCCTCCTCCTTACCAGAGTAAGCACTACCCTCAGTATACCCATACCAGCCCGCAAGCCGCAGCACCTGATCAGCGATAAAATCCTTACGCGTACGATTACTCTCCACGATAGCGCTCATCATATTCTGAGGCACATCAGCATAATTTGCCAGCAGCTGCTTCGTATCCTTAGGTAAGCAATAACCCCCGTAGCCAAACGACGGATTATTATAATGCGACCCGATGCGCGGATCAAGCCCCACGCCCTCGATAATCGCCTGCGAATCAAGCCCCTTCACCTCAGCATAAGTATCAAGCTCATTAAAATAGCTCACCCTCAGCGCCAGGTAAGTATTAGCAAACAACTTCACCGCCTCAGCCTCCTTCATGCCCATGAAAAGCGTAGGAATATCCTTCTTCTCAGCACCCTGCTGCAGCAGATGAGCAAACACGTGCGCCGCCTCATCCATCCGCTTCAAGTCAGTCGTAGCAAGAATAGCCCTATCCTCAGCATCAGGCTCAGGCCGCCCTATCACCTTAGGCACACCCGCTATGATACGCGACGGATACAGATTATCATACAGCGCCTTAGACTCACGCAGAAACTCCGGGAAAAACAGCAGATTCATCTCCTTCACCCCCCGGTCAGCATACCGCTTGTAGAGCGACCGGCAATAGCCCACCGGGATCGTCGACTTAATCACCATCACAGCCCCCGGATTCACCGATAAGACCAGATCTATCACATCCTCGATATGATGCGTGTCAAAATAATTAGTATGCGGATCATAATTCGTAGGCGCAGCAATCACCACGAAATCAGCCCCGCGGTAAGCCTCAGCCCCATCAAGCGTAGCCACAAGATCAAGCTCCTTCTCAGCCAAGTACTTCTCGATATACTCATCCTGAATAGGCGAACGCCGCTCATTGATCAGCGCCACCTTTTCAGGCACCACATCCACGGCCACCACATGATTATGCTGCGCAAGCAGCGTAGCGATCGACAGGCCCACATACCCCGTCCCCGCCACAGCTATATTATACTTTTCCTTCATTGTTATATATTTTTTCTTTCACTTTCTTAATAAATGCTGATATATCCACGAGCGCACGAAGTTGGGACTCACGCGCGTGGTAAACCTCACCGCCACGCTGGCCACAAACCTGTTGATAGAGATGAAGCCCAGCTTCCTGACGTGGCGCAGAAACTTCACCTCAGTCACCGCATGCTTCCACCCCCCGCGACGCTTATACATCTCAGGCGACGTGCGAAACCGCAGCAGGCACTCCTGTATATTATAAAACCGCGCCCCGTTGAGCAGCATCCTCACCCACAGGTAATAATCCTCAAAAAGCGGAAACGGCCTGTAGCCGCCGGCAAACTCCACACTCCGCTTCTTAAACATCACCACCGGGTGATTCACCGGGCAGCGCGACTGTCCGTAGCGATATATCTCATAAGCATGCTCGGGAAGCTTCCTCACCGAAATGTCAGCACCCGTCTCCGAGTCAAACTCCTGAATCCAAGCGCTCACCACCTCCACCTGAGGATACTTCTCAAACACGCCCACCTGCTTCTCAAATCTATCCCTCACGGCCACATCATCCGTGTCCATGCGGGCCACGAGCTCATGCGAGCAATGCTTCAGTCCCTCATTAAGAGCCGGCCCCAGGCCGCCATTCTTCTCAAGCCTCACGCGCTTCAGCTCAGGATGAGCCTTCCCGGCAGCATCAAGCTCAGCGTAAAGCTCGTCAGTAAGAGGTCCATCCTCCACCATCACCACCTCAGCAGCAGGCAGCGACTGATTAAACACCGAATCAAGACTCTCCCTCAGATACTCAGGCCGCTCCTTGGCATACAGCGACATCAGCACTGAAAATTTCCTATCGCTCATATCGTATTATTTACGTTTCAGTTTATAAAATATACCTTTGATCGCCGAAAGAGCCCCGTTAGGCAACAGCTTCACAAGATCCTTTCCTGCGAGTATTATGCGACGTTTCATGGGCAGTGACCGCTTATACATACTTACCACTTCCTTAAGCGACGCTCCCGGGTCAGCAAGTTTCGCAAGGAGCCGGCGGCGCGATTCCATGTCACACCCGTATTCCTTTCCGTAACTCTGATATTTCAGAAATGAGCCAAACTCCTGCTCCTCCATCACCAGTTCACCGGCAATGCTATCGAGAAGCGCCATGCCCCGCTCACTGCACACCGTCACGCCCGACACACCTCGATGGTTGCCGGTAAACTTATCGCCCCAGAAGTCACCGAGGCGCAAGTCAGTATATTCAAGCGTGCTCCTTGTTTTGCAGTCGTAGCACGAATCATTGAGCACCCTATCAGAGAAAAACATCGTGTAAAACGGGTCGCTCACCCTCGGCGAAACCACCTCTATAGGATAGCTAACTCCCTCTACTACTACTACTACTACATAGAAGTTTCCCCACCCCCGGAGCTTGCTCCGGAAGTTGGCCGAGATCACGCTTTTTCCGTCAGTCTTCTTCAGGATTTCATCCACATATTTGCTCCACAGATTGAGCGACGGGCACCCATGGCAATAGAGATCCACAAGTATATGATCCTCCCTCTTACCCTTAGCCCGCAGGAAGCGGTCGATGGCATAGATCTGACACGGCAGTCCAAACACCGCATACTTCTCTTTCTTGTGATTCTTCACAAGCGACTTAAACGCCTCTACCGAAAGCGACTGTATATATTTCGACCCGCGAAACGCTGCCACTTCTTCCTCTGTCGACGCGTTACGACCCACGGCGCAATTCTGCTCCGCGTCATACACCACTCCCACACAGGTATAGCCCTCCGCCACGAGCTTGCGCGCCATAATATCGGCCACGCCGCCCGAAGTGGTATGAGCCACAACTTCGCTATCCTTAGCCCACGCCGAGTAGAGCCGCTTATCGCCGTAGTCGGTAGTCATCCTGATCGCAGGATCAAACTTGTAACACGACTTCACACACAGCCCGCAGTCGATACACTTCGCCTCATCCACCATCGGGCGGTAGAAACCCTCGCCGTTGAGCCCTATCGTGATAGCACCCGTGGGGCACACCGCGCCACACATCTGGCAGCTCGTGCAGCTCCGCTGCTGCGATACATCATCTATATTCATCACTTCACGTATTTAAGCATTCCGTCAAGCTGCTCCATCGACTCAGCGCGGCGCCGCTCTATCTCCTGATTGATCTTCGCGTAATCCATCTGTCGCTCCATCGTCGCCCCGAGGTCATCCCACCGGGTGATGATACGATCGTCCACACCATACTCCTTAAGCAGATTCACCAGTTTCAGATGATTGCTCTCGCGAGTCTTGGCCACAAAAGTAGCCCCCGTGATAAGCGACATCACGCTGCCATGGAAAGTATCAGTCACCACCTCCCGGGCATTCTTGAAATACCCCAGCAGATTGATAGGATCCACATCCACATTGTAGTCACACCACTTATGATAAAAGCCCGGCGACAGAGTTTTCAGCCCCTTCCGTGCAGCATACTTCTTGATAGCCGCCACCTCCTCGGGCGAGTTCATGCGATTGTCGTAAGAATACACAAGCAGATAGTCTCTATTCTCCGGCACCGGCATCTTCGCTATCTCATCCTTATACCCGTAGAGAATCACCGGATCCACCACTATAGCCGGGCGGCGTCCCGTAAGATCCTCCACCACATCGGCACTGTTGCGATCCCTCACCGTGATACCGCTCATCGACTCAAGACCGCTTTTCACAAATGCCCGCGCATGATGGCGATCAATATCCGCTATCGTAGTGGGGCCAAACGATGCCGCATAGGCCACCACCGTATCGGTAGGCAGGCAATGACCGAAAAACACCGGCGTGGGACCCGTGTGGAGTGCAAACACCTCATCACTACCCACTATCACAGCATCAAGCTTATCGCTCTCCGTGTAATAATCACCTATTATACCCATCTGTCGCTTATAATCGCCAAGAGTGCGATGCTTGCGGTAATTATACACCGTGCAGCCCACACCCTTCTCTTTCAGATACTTCAGATAGATACCCAGCGACTTCAGCGATACATCATACTTCGCCTTCAGCTTATGACCCATAAAGTCATAATTCTTGTCAAACTGCAGCGCCCGCGCCTCATAGCCCTTCGCCGCCAGCACCTTGATAAGCGCCGTCAGCTGCAGCAGCGCCCCATGATTATGCACATCATAGTGAGTGATGATACCTATATGCTTCATTATGCTTGTTTCTCAATTACTGATTTATAAAAATTTTCATATTCCTTAGCCATGGTTTCAGCCGAGAATGTATCGTAGGCAAGTTGCTTATATTGCTCCATATCCACTCTCGTATTTACTGCCAATTTCAACCGCTCGGCTAATTCGTCGCTATCCCCCACTCTGAACTCAAATTGCTTAAGTGCGGGAAAATAAGTGGTAAATTCCTTAAAGACCGGAATATCCGAGCCTATCACAGGGACTCCTGCAAATACCGACTCCATAAAGTTTAATCCGAATCCTTCAGAGCGGGATGCCGTCACCGAGTAATCGGCAGCTATTAAATAGTCATACACATTGTATTGCCAACCGAGAAGCTTTATTCTCTCATCACCGTCTATTTCCTTCACACATTCATCCCACATAGAACCCTTTCCCAGAAACCACAATTCTACTTTCTCATCCTTTCGCGGAAACGCCTTCTTGAATGCCTTAATGGTGGTAAGTTGATCTTTCAGAGGCATAAGAGCACCTATCGATACAAACAAGGTAGTATCATCCCTCACACTTAATGATTTTCTGGCCTCCCACCTATCATCATACTTGGATTCCGGTGATTTCACGCCATTATAGATCCTCCTAATTTCCAAACCCGGAAGTCTGGGAATATTTTTGTTCCTTACATTCTCTGAAATGGCGGCTGCAGCACTCAATTTTTTTAGCATCGAGTAATACCGCCACAAAATATAGTTCCCTCCAAGTTTGCCATATCTTTGTACGAAATCCTCTTCCGGTACATTATGGATTGTCTCCACGACCGGAATATTATGGATCGCTGATGCCAGAATCACAGCCTGATACCCATGAGTATGAATTATATCAGGCTTGATCTCGTCGATCAACTTCTTGAAACGGCGGCGTTCAAGCGGAGTCAGCAGCTCGATCTTAAGCCTCGATGAATGAAAGTCGTAAACCTTGATTCCGTCATCCACAAACTCCTGCGTAATAGATCTTGCCGCCTCGTCAGCCATGAGTTTGACTATTACAATCTCGTGGTCTTTCCTATTGAAATTCCTTATGAGATGCTGCACCACCACTATAGGGCCGGCTTTCCTCAACGAACTGACTACGATGGCTATTTTCATATAAGTAAGTTTCGATATTTAGTTATATTAAGATTCGTGATTAATTTCCTGTAGGGACGCTTCATGGAGCGTCCGGCGCCGACCACGGCGATAGATGGTGCGCAAATGATTGTTTTTACCAATGTTACCTTATTGCTCTTCCGGGAATGATTTCTATATTCAGTCGTAGGGACGTCGCTTTGCGACGTTTCGGAGAAGAGCCTCCGGTAACTTACTGTATGACTGAATGATAGCTTTCACCCTCTCCGGA
>CAYZFG010000097.1:0-7912 GCA_964477665.1 uncultured Staphylococcus sp. | reverse complement strand
GTTTTGACACAAATTTTTGCTAATTTTGTGGTAGAATTTTTTAATCTCCCACTATAAAATATAAAGTTATGGCCAACTGGTTTGAATGTAAAGTACGTTACGATAAAACAATGGAAAACGGTGCGATAAAGAAGGTTACCGAGCCTTATCTTGTCGATGCCCTGTCGTTTACCGAGGCTGAGGCCCGCATCATCGAGGAGATGACTCCGTTTATCTCGGGCGAGTATTCGGTATCGGCTGTGAAGCGCACCAAGATTGCCGAAATTTTCCGCGATGACTCGGCCGACCGCTGGTATCTCGTCAAGGTGGCTTTCATCACTATCGATGAAAAGACCGCTGCCGAGAAGCGCGCCGTGTCGCAGATCCTCGTGGCTGCCAATGATTTCAAGGGCGCTTACGATCATTTCATGGATGGCATGAAGGGCACGATGGCCGATTTTGAGATCGTTTCCATCAACGAGACCCCCCTTATGGATGTCTATGCCGCCAACCTCGGTGGCAAGAAAGAGGAGGAATAAACCGCGATGACCTCCGTTGCCGCCAATATGCGCCGCGTAGCCGCTACCATCCCCGCAGGGGTGACGCTTGTGGCCGTGTCAAAGTTTCATCCCGTCGAGGCGCTCCGCAGCGCCTACGACGCCGGGCAGCGTGTGTTTGCCGAAAGCCGTGCTCAGGAATTGGCGGTGAAGGCTCCGGCCCTCCCGCCCGACATCGAGTGGCATTTCATAGGTCACTTGCAGACTAATAAAGTGCGCGCTGTAATTCCTCACGTGGCTCTTATCCAGAGCGTTGACTCGGTGAGATTGCTCGATGCGATAAGCGTCGAGGCCGTCAAGCAGGGGCGCCGTATAGATGTGCTGCTCGAAGTAAATGTGTCGGCCGACGATACGAAGACCGGCATGTCGCCCGATGATTTTGAGGCACTTACCGCTCAGTATACCCCGGCCCGATTCCCCGGAGTGAGGGTGCGCGGACTGATGGGCATGGCTACGTTTACCGACGATCGCGACGTGGTGCGCCGCGATTTTACTGCCTTACGAAGCCTCTTTGACAAGCTGCGCGAGGGAATATTTGCCTCTTCACCCGAGTTTGATACCCTCTCGATGGGCATGAGCGACGACCGCGACATTGCTGTAGAGTGCGGCTCAACGATGGTGAGGGTGGGTACTGATATATTCGGCCAACGGGAATATTAACGATATGGATACCAGGCGTATAGCGATAATGACCGGCACGCGGGCCGACTGGGGACTGCTCAGCCCCATAGCCACGGCGCTGTCGCGACGCGAAGGGGTGACGGTGGATATTATCGCCACCAATATGCACCTCTCGCCCCGCTACGGCCATACGGTCGACGAAATACGGGCCGACGGCTTCACGCCCGTGGAAGTGCCCGTAGACACTGATGCCGACGATACCCCGCGCGGCAAGCTCCGCGTCATGTCGCAGTGCCAGGAAGGGGTTGCGGAGGTGTTTGAGCGACTCGGTACGGACTTCGTTGTGATACTCGGCGACCGCTTCGAGATGCTCGCCGCCGCCACCGCCGCCCTGATGATGCGTATACCCGTGGTGCACATAGCCGGAGGCGAAATCTCCGAAGGCGCCATTGACGATTCCATCCGTCACGCCATTACCAAAATGTCGTCGCTCCACCTTGCTGCCTGCGAGACTTACCGCCGCCGCATCATAGCGCTCGGCGAGGCTCCTGAAAGGGTGATAAACACCGGAGCGATAGGCGTATATAACCTTCTCAACGGCCCGTCGATGACCGCTGAGGAGCTCAGCGAGTCGATAGGCTTCACCGTCGACGGCTCCACGCTGCTTGTTACCTACCATCCCGCCACGCTCGACGATAATTCCTCGGCGAGCCTGTTTGGCAATCTTCTCGCGGCTCTCGACCGCTTCCCCTCCCACCGCATACTTTTTACTTACCCCAACAACGATGCCGGCGGCCGCGCAATCATCTCCATGATAGAAGATTACGTGACGCGCAACCCTCACCGCGCCCATGCCGTGCCCTCGCTCGGACGGCTCCGCTACCTCTCGGCTCTCAAGACCGTTGCCGCCGTGGTAGGCAACTCGTCGAGCGGCATTGTCGAAGTCCCCTCCGCCGGAATCCCCACCGTGGATATAGGCATCCGCCAGCAGGGACGCCTGCGCAGCGCGTCGGTGATACATGCCGACGATACCGTCGATTCCATCGCCGAGGCTGTCAGCCGCGCCCTTTCTCCCGAAATGCGCGCCCTCGCCGCTACAGCCCCCAATCCCTACTGCGGCCCTGACACCCTCACCCGCATCGTCGACGCCATCGCTACGGCCGATCCTTCCTCGCTGAAAATGAAGAAGTTTTACGATATAATCCCGCTGTCATGACACCCCTCTTCGTAATTCCCGCCCGCGGCGGAAGCAAGGGAATACCTCATAAAAATATCCGCCCCCTCGCCGGCAAGCCGCTGATAGTCTACTCAATAGAGACGGCGCTCGCCCTTGCGCCCACGCGCGGACATATTATAGTGTCGACCGACGATGAGGCTATCGCCGCCGTGGCCCGCAGGGCCGGTGTCGACGTGCCTTGGCTCCGTCCTGCCGAGCTTGCCACCGATACCGCCGGAAGCCGCGAGGTGATACTCCATGCTATGGATCAGGCCGATGCCGCCGGGGTGAAATATGACTGCGTGGTGCTCCTTCAGCCCACCTCGCCGCTGCGCTCCGTGGCCGATGTGGAGGCGTGTCTGTCACTCTACTCCCCCGATATAGATATGGTGGTGACCGTAAAGGGAGCCGCCTGCAATCCTTACTACGACTGCTTTGAGACCGACCCTGCTACAGGGTTTCTCCACGTGTCGAAAGGCGACGGACTCATTACCCGCCGCCAGGACGCACCCAAGGCGTGGCAATATAATGGTGCTGTGTATGTGATTAATCCACAGTCACTTCGGGCCATGCCGCTTGGTGCCATGCCCCGACGCATTGCTTCCCCCATGCCCGCCCGGCGCAGCGTAGACCTCGACTCGCTTCTCGACTGGCAGATTGCCGAAAATATTCTCGCCTCATATTGACTTTATGAAGAATCATATAATACTCAGCGATGCCACGCTGCTTCAGGCACTCGATGCCATCAACCGCCTGTCGGGCAGCGAGATGACTCTCCTCGTCACCTCCCCCGAGGGCGTGATGACCGGCACGCTTACCGACGGCGACATACGCCGCGCCCTGCTCCGCGGCATACCCCTCGATGCCCCGGTCACCGAAGCCATGCACCGCGGTTTCAGCTATCTGCGCGACGGCGATATCGACGTGCGCGCCCTCAAGGAGATGCGTCGCTCGGGCAAGCATCTCATACCGGTGCTCGACGCTGACCGCCGCGTGACCGCGATTCTCGATACGACGCTCACCCGCACCGTCCTCCCCATGCGCGCCATCATCATGGCCGGCGGAAAAGGGGAGCGACTGCGCCCGCTCACCTTGTCGACTCCCAAGCCTCTTGTAAAGGTCGCCGGTAAGGCCATTATAGACTACAATGTTGAGGCCCTCGCCGCTGTGGGCGTAAAGGATATTACCGTGACTGTCAACTATCTGGCCGAGCAACTTGAAGAGCATTTTTCGACGCCCGTGGCCGGAGTGGAGGTGAAATGTGTGAGGGAGACTTTCCCCATGGGCACTCTTGGCTCGGCCGCGCTCGTACCCCCGGGTTCACTCGGCACCACGCTGGTGATGAACTCTGACCTCCTCACTACCATCTCCTACGAAGACCTCTTCCTGCACCACGCCGCCTCGGGGGCCGATATTACCATCGCGGCCATACCTTACAACGTCTCGGTGCCCTACGCCATCCTCGCCACTGACCGTGGCCGCGTGACGGCGCTGGAGGAGAAGCCGTCGTATGCCTACTATGCCAACGCCGGTATATATCTCATCTCCGACTCCCTGCTCGCCACCTTGAAGCAAGACTGCCGCACCGATGCCACCGATTTCATCACCGATGCCATTGCCGCCGGGCACAAGGTGAGCTATTTTCCCATCTCGGGCACATGGATCGACATAGGTTCTCACACCGATTATGCCCATGCCTGTGAGCTCATGGCTCATCATCGCGACCTCTCGGAGTGAAACTTCATCGCCCGAGTGAACGAAAACACCGCCCCCGCGGTTTTATAATCAAGACAATTCTAAAAATCCACTCACTATGGCTGACAGTAATTTCATAGACTACGTTAAGATACTCTGCCGCTCGGGCAAGGGCGGTGCCGGCTCGCGCCACTTTCATCGTGCTAAATATGTACCCAAAGGAGGCCCCGACGGCGGCGACGGCGGCCGTGGCGGTCACATCATACTCCGCGGCAACAGCCACATGTGGACTCTGCTGCCGCTCAAATATCGTCGCCACATCTTTGCCGGCAACGGCCAGAGCGGTTCGGCCGGTCGCTCCTTCGGAAAGGACGGCGAGGATGTAGTGGTTGAAGTACCCTGCGGAACAGTGGTTTTTGATGCCGAGACGGGCCAATACCTCACCGAGGTGACCGACGACGGTCAGGAAGTGAAGCTCCTGCGCGGTGGTCGCGGCGGACTTGGCAACTGGCACTTCAAGAGCGCCACCAACCGCACTCCCCGCTATGCCCAGCCCGGCGAACCGGCCATAGAAAAGAGCATTATACTTGAGCTGAAGCTGCTTGCCGACGTGGGTCTGGTTGGATTCCCCAATGCCGGAAAGTCCACCCTGCTCTCGGCCATCTCAGCCGCCCGCCCCAAGATTGCCGACTATCCCTTCACCACCATGGAGCCCCAGCTCGGTATCGTGTCGTATCGCGACAACCGCTCGTTTGTCATGGCCGACATCCCCGGTATCATCGAGGGCGCAAGTGAGGGTAAAGGTCTGGGTCTGCGATTCCTGCGTCACATAGAGCGCAACGCCGTGCTCCTCTTTATGGTGCCTGCTGACGCCGACGATATACGCGAGCAATACGACATCCTCGCATCCGAACTCGAAAAATTCAATCCCCAGCTCGCCGACAAGCCCCGCGTGCTCGCCATATCCAAGAGCGATATGCTCGATGACGAACTCATGGAGGAAATGAAACACCACCTCCCCGAGGGTATCCCCACCGTATTCATCTCAGCCGTGACCGGAATGGGTATCGACAAGCTCAAGGACATACTTTGGGGCGAGATCACCGACGAGCGCAACCGCATCGAGGTCAACCCCATCACCCACCGTCCGCTCGACGGCCACCATCGCGTGCGCGAGGAGGACGAATTTGTATTTGAAAACGCCCCCGTCACCGACGCCGACGTTGAAGAATTTGAAGAAGACTTCGACGACGACATGCTCTATGACGACGACGAATACTATCCCCTCGACGACGACGCCGAAGAGCCCGAAGAATAACCCATGGAGCGGGGGTCGCTGACCCCCGCCGCATCGACTACGGCGATGTAATCGGCTTGCCGCTTCGCTCTGCGATAGATGGTGTGTCGGGCGTAGGGACGTCGCTGTGCGACGTTTACGGGAGACGCAATAAGCTATTATTTTGTCATACAACAAATTACCATCGGCTATTCTCCGAAACGTCGCACAGCGACGTCACTACATACGCAAATGTCTAAAAGGCGCCCGTAGGTCGCCGATTTACTCGTAGCCCCGACCGCCGTAGCTCAGCGTAGGCGTTCGGGGAACGTGTTGATAATAAAATCAATGGCGTCCGAAGGCCGCCGATTAAATAGCCGTGTCGAGCAGCTACAATCGGCGACCTCCGGGCGCCTTTTATTGAGCAAAGGATAGTCGCGAAGCGACCTCCCCGCACCCACAAATCAAAGCTTGAAGGCTTTCTTCACGGCGGGGACAGCGTCGAGGCGTTCCCAGCCGAAGAGCTCTACTTCGATGTCCTTGGGGGCTTCGTATTTCGATTCAAAGTGCTTTACCACGCGCTGCGGCTTGCGACCTACATGGCCGTAGGAAGCAGTCTCGGCATAGATGGGCTTGCGCAGGTCAAAGCGGCGCTCGATGGCGTAGGGACGCATGTCGAAGCACTCCATACCCTTCACGATTTCAGCTATTTCAGCATCAGTCATATCTACGTGCGATGTGCCCTGGGTGTCGACGCAGAGGCTTACCGGTTCGGCACAACCTATGGCGTAGGCTACCTGCACCAGAGCGCGATCGGCCACGCCGGCTGCTACAAGATTCTTGGCGATATGACGGGCGGCGTAGGCTGCCGAGCGGTCAACCTTCGAGGGGTCCTTACCCGAGAAGGCGCCACCTCCATGTGCCCCGTGGCCTCCGTAGGTATCCACGATGATCTTGCGGCCGGTGAGTCCGGTATCGCTGTGAGGGCCACCGATTACGAATTTTCCGGTGGGATTTACCAGCAGTTTCACATCGTCGCCTATGAGAGCGGCCACCTCGGCGGGCAGCTGCGCCTTTACGCGGGGAAGAAGTATATGGCGCACGTCATCGGCAATGCGCTGCTGCATGGCGCGGTCAGCCTCGGCCTGAGCCTCGGGGGTATCGTCGGCGGGCTTGATAAACTCGTCATGCTGAGTGGAAATCACGATGGTATCCACGCGGAGCGGACGGCCGTTCTCGTCGTACTCCACAGTCACCTGACTCTTGGAGTCGGGGCGGAGATAAGTAAACACGCGGCCACGCTTCTCCCATGTCATCTCCCGGGCCTCGCGGCGGATAGCGGCGAGTTCGCGGAGCAGGCGGTGTGAAAGGTCAAGAGTGAGAGGCATATAGTCGGGCGTCTCATTGCAGGCGTAGCCAAACATCATGCCCTGGTCGCCGGCGCCCTGCGACTCCTTGGTCTCGCGGTCAACGCCGCGGTTGATATCCTGGCTCTGCTCATGGAGGGCGGAGAGGATGCCGCAAGCCTCGCCGTCAAACTTCAGTTCCGAGCGGTCATAACCTATCTGCCTGATCACGCGGCGCGTAACCTCCTGAAGGTCAACGTAAGCCTCGGAGCGCACCTCACCCGCTATCACCACCTGACCGGTAGTGACGAGGGTCTCGCAAGCCACCTTCGACTCAGGATCGTAGGCGAGAAATTCATCAAGTATGGCGTCGGAGATCTGGTCAGCAACCTTGTCGGGATGCCCTTCCGATACGCTTTCAGAGGTAAAAAGGAAAGTTTTCATATACGGGTAAAAAATTAAAATGTCGAAAAATAGGCGGTGGAAAATCGGAGCCTGTTTTTCAACATTTTCGCGTGCGTGCCGGAGCACGTACCCTTATGTAACTTCAAAAAACCTTTCTTGCGTGAAGCCTCACTCTGCTGAGCGAGACGCCCGGTGGTTAAGGCCGGATAGGTTGCGGTTTTAGCATTTTTTGAAGTGGTTGCAAGCAGCCAAATTTGTCCACTATGTTTTATCGGAGTGCAAAATTACAACCATTTCCCCGAATCCCCAAGAATTTTACAGAATTTAACATAGTGATTATCGCGCATCACTATTAGGCGCTGAGCAGATAATTGATTCGGTGATCGATCACGGCTTTCACCAACAGTTACCCACTGCCGCGGAAAGCCGAGTATTTAATTATTTTAACATTTCATATTTGCTTTAAGGCTGTAAGTGTAGTATATTTGTGAATAAACTTTAAATCTCTCTTCAGTATGAAAATCTTTGCTTCTTTAGTGGCTGTAGTGGCCGGGGGTCTGTGTATTCAGGCGGCGGCGTTTTTGCCGGCCGACGGCGAGAGGGTGAAGATGCTGGCCGTGGAGTGGGTGGAGCTGCCGGTGAGGGATGCTGACCGTCCGTTTGAGTCGTCGCTTCCGGGAGTGGATTTTACCGGTCTGCAGGTCACGGGGGAGTTTGAGATAAGTTATTATTCGGTATCGGATTCAGTCTTCTGCGAGCAGCGGCCTGACTCGCGACGCGAGTATCGCGTGGCGGGCGACTCGGTGTGTCTGCTCTC
>CAYZFG010000096.1:0-8228 GCA_964477665.1 uncultured Staphylococcus sp. | reverse complement strand
ACTACGGTGATGGTTAGTCGCGAAATAGTTCGTCGGCTGTGACTTCACTTTGTATCATATTCCACTGCGCATTGTGTTTCACCCCGGCAAGTGTGATAAATGTAAGATGCAGAGCTGAAGAAGTATCGGTTGATGCCCTAAACAGCTCGCGCCTTTCCACAAGATATTTCATATATGCCGGGGTTATGTCATACCTATTCAGTGAAAATTTCATTTCACATAGATTTATCACCTGGTCGCGCCGGTCGATAACCAGATCTATCTGCGCAATCTTCTTGCCTTTTTCATACTTGGTCCAAGCCGATATTTCGGTAGACACCCCTGAGATACCGAGAGCAGCCTTAATCTGCGTAGTATGGTGGAGGCAAACCTGTTCAAAAGCATACCCGCTCCATGCTCTGTGGGCGGGTGAGTCGATATGAGTTGACCAGTATTGAGAGTTATTAATATTGGGCTGCACCTGCTTGAGATAGAAGAGAGTAAATAGGTCAGTGAGCTGATAAAGCCGGTCACGCTCTTTCTTGCCGAAAGCATTGTAGACGCGCAGGAAATCACAGGTGACGAGATTTTTCAGCGCTTCGGTGAAGCCACCGCCGTCGGTTATCTTCAGTGCCTCCCTCAGATCATCGCGGGTCATACCCTCGGCTTTCTTTGCAAGTAGTTCTACAATGCGCTTGTAGATAGGTGAATCATTGAAGAGGGAGCGGAAGAGAATGTCGTATTCAGTGCGCAGTTCGCCTGCGTGGTCGAAAAACAATCTATCGACATTCTGCGCCAGGCTCTGCGATTTATTGACTTTAGCGAGGTAAAACGGCGTGCCGCCCATCACCATGTAGCACTCCACTATCTGATGTCGATTCCACGTTACGCCCTTGTATTCAAGCATTTGCTCAGTCTCGCATAAGTTGAATGGCGGAATGTAGATGCGACGTGTCACGCGATTGTGCAGGCCGCCTTTATTGCCGAGGAGCTTATCGGTCATCCAAGTAGTGGCTGAGCCGCACACTATGAATTTCAGTCGGCTTTGGCTGTCGCCCCAGCTGTTCCAGAATAGCTCAAGGGCACTTATAAATCTTGACCGCGGGGTGTCGAGCCACGGCATTTCATCGATAAATACGATAATTTTCTTCTTCCTTAGCGTTGAAAGATAGCTTTTTAGCTGCCGGAAGGCCTCTCGCCAGGTCTTGGGCTTCGGCCACTGCCGCGATGAGTATTCTTCGAGTTGGGCGTGAAAGTCGCCGAGCTGCTCGGATTTGGAGCTGTTGTAGGAGCCCGTCATGTAGAAGTCAAACTTATCCTTGAAGAAATGCTTGATCAGATACGTCTTGCCTACCCGTCGGCGGCCATAGACAGCGATAAATTCCGGCGAGGCGGAATCTACACATTCCTGCAGGATTTTCTGCTCGTATTTTCTTCCTATAATCATGACTGTTGGATTTTGTGCAAATATACGTAATTTCAGCTGATTACACAAATTTTACTATCTCGAAACGCCGCGGTAACTCATTTTTTTAGGTAGTTACCGCGGCGTTTCGGTGATTCTTCTTTATGGAGTGGGGGGCGCTGAAGTAAAGTCATAAGTCATAGTTATAAGTTATGAAGTGAAGGTAGGCGCTGTAAATCAATGATTTGTAGGGACGTCGCTGTGCGACGTTTCCGGGGAGCGCAATAAGCTATTATTTTGTAATGCAACAAGTTACCATAGGATCAGCAAGGAAACGTCGCACGGCGACGTCCCTACACGATATTCTATGTTAAAATGAAAAGTTGTGATTTTGATAAACAGCTATAAATCAATAAGTAAACACAAAATCCACATTTTGAAACGCCGCGGTAACTATCTAAAAAATATCAGTTACCGCGGCGTTTTGAGTGGTTTCGTGTTCGGGATTATCAGAGGTCTACACCTATAAACTGCCCTTGAGCGTCAAACAGCAGTTCTACGCCCGAGATGAGGTCTACGTCGTAGCCGAGCATCGTGACTGAGATTTCATTGATGCCGCTGCCGGGGAAATTGGTGCTCACGTAGGTGTCAATGTCGGCGGGATAGAAGCCCGACGGGATTACCTGGCCTGCGGGAGCCTCAACATCGGTCCATTCGCCGGCGAGGTTGAAGTCGATCTGATGGCCGTTGGACAGCACTGCCTCATAGCCGTCATTGTCCACTTCCACTGAGTAGACTTTAGCCTTGGGGTAGTAGGTGGAGATAAAAGTTTGGGCTGCCGTAGGAAGCTCTTCAGCAGGAATGGGCTGATCGTCGTCGTTGGCATCGGCGCAGCTCCACAGCGTCATCGCTGCCACGGCGGCGAAAAGCAGGGGTAAGAATTTCAAGAAACGTTTCATAACTCAATAAAATTTAGATTAATACGATATAATAACCCGCTCACTGTCAATTTAGTTCAGCCATGAAAGAAGAAAAGCGCCCCGCAAGGCGCTTTTCCTGAAAAGTAGATACTTATTTTTTAATCCAAAAGTGTCTTGACAGCTACGTTTCCGCGGGGAGTGGCCACGGAGATAATCACTACGCCGTGTACGCCCTGAAGCCGGAGCGATGCTGTGGCGCCCGAGAAGGTCACTGAAGTGAGGGCATGGCCGGCGAGGTCGCAAGCCACTGCGGTAGATGTATCGCCGGGCTGAAGACCCTCCACATTGAGCACTGCAAGGCCGCAGCGGGTGGTGGTGACGGTTGCCTTGAGGCCGGTGGCCGCTGAGGCTGAGGATATTTCCTCGATGCCCGAGGGAGTGCCGGTCTCGAAGCAGCCGAGGTCAGGAGCGGCTCCGTTGAAAGTGATACCTGCGGAGTGGACGCTCTGGCCGGGGTAGGGGGTTACGGGAGTACCGGCATCGATGAGGCGGGCATTATCGGGGCGTATCTTCATGAAGTCGAGGTCAGGGAGATTGCCGTCTTCATCGCGGGGGCCGTCAGTGCCCTCGGTGGAGATGGATACAAAGTCGTCAGGGAGCGCATTGAAGTCGCAGGTCACCTGAGTGCCGGTGATGGAGTAGGGCGCATAGTCGCTCTTGTTGCGGTCAGCTATGCCGTCGCTGATGGCGAGGCAGTTGGTGAAGCGCACTTCATGTCCGGCAGCCACAGGCTCGTCGATGCGGTAGGTGTAGTGGCTCTTGTTGTCGGTATACTTGGCCGAGTAGCCGGTGCAGTTGTTGAGTATCATGTGGCCGGTGTTGTGGTTCTGGTCAAATCCTTTCTGGAGGTTTTCAAATGCCAGACAGCGGTTCATGATAATATTGTTGCGACCCTGGTCGCTACCCATCTTGAAACCGTTGCCGTTGCCCGAGCAAGGCTGGCCGTTTTCGAGATAGCCGTTTTCAAATGCCCAGCAGTTGTCGAGCGTGGTGGTGATATCGTCGGGGAAGCCGCCCTCCTTCTTGATAAACTGGTCCCAACCGTCGTCGCTGTTACGCCATGCGCGGCAGCCGTAGAAGTAGTTGCCGTCGCCGTGGGAGATCTTCACGGCAAATCCGTCGGCATTGCCTTCGCCCGGGTCGATGTTGAAGTAAGCGTCGCAGTTGATCACGAGGTTGTAGGCAGCGAGATTCTTCATCTGCAGACCGGTATCGGCATTGCGCACGAATGAGCAGTTTTCCACTACGTTGTGGTGTCCCTGATGGGTATTGGCGGCGATGTCGGCATACGAGCCGCCCGAAGGCTTGTCGCGCTCGATGAGCATACCGTTGTCACCGGCGTTGTAGATGTCGAGGCCGTAGATGTGCCAGTAGCTGCCGGTGAGGCGTATACCCTGGTTATTGTCGGCCACTTCCATGGCATCGTAGTCAAGCACGGCGCGACCGCCGCGGGCAAAGAGCGAAATCTTGCCGGAATTCTTCTCGCCTACAGCCTTGAGATTGACGCGGGCGGAATACTTGTATGTACCTGCGTTCATATAGATAATGTCGCCGGGACCCACGAGGTCAGCCGCCTTCTGAAGGCTGAAGAAGGGCTTCAGTTCCGAGCCGTCGGCAGTAGCATCGTCGCCCGCGGGGTCGCAGTAATATACATTGTGGGCATACTCCTTGACTTCATTCTTGGGAGTGGTGTAGCTGACGGGCTCGCCAAGAGTGCGGCCCACGCTGTTTTCAGCATAAGGAGTGAGGGTATAAGTAGTCTCGGGCATGAGCGAGAGAGTCACGGCATACAGGTTGTCGCCGGCGCGGTAAGCAGCGGCATCGGTGGCGGGCACGCCTGTGGTCTCCACGATATAGCCGGCTGCGGTCACTGCCGCTCCGCCATCGTCAGTAATCTTGATGCGGGCGTTGACAGCCACGGTGGATTCAGTAGTGAGATCGTCGATTACCTCAATAGCTCCGGCAGTTACGGCGGGCTTCTGAGCATCGGCGGTAGTGAATGTCTTCACGTCACCGTAGGCCACACCGGCGAGTGAAATCGCATAGGCGCGGTAGCTGATGAGAGTTGAGGCGGGTAGGCCTGTGAGCGTTACGCGGAAGTCGAGTCCGGTGCCTTCCACGGCATTTGAGGTCACAGCAGGAGTACCTTCGGTAGCCCAGCAGATGCCGGTGGCTGTGACGGGGCGGTCGCCCGAGTCAGTCACGCGGCCGGCTACGAGAGCGCTCGACGCCTTGACCGAGATGGGATCGGAGGTAACCACGGTAGCGGTAGTTCCGGCAGGGTAGGCGGTGACGGTGAGATTGTCGATGTCGGCATCAGAGGTGCTTTCGTTGGCAATCTTTACGCGGTTGACGGCCTGATCGTAGAGCATCACCGTGTTTTCGGAATCTGACTCGATATTGCGGGCGGCAGTCCAGGTGGCGCCCGCATCGGTGGAAGTATATACGGTGAGTTTCTTGCCGGTGCGTCCTTCATTGAACTTCACGGCCACGACACCCTGCTCCAGCACGGGGGTGACGACGTAAGAGCCGTTTTTGAGCATACGGAGCGCAGCGCCCGAGCCGTCTACGATATAAGACTCATTAGTGCCGCGGTAGGCGTTGCAGTAGAGCCATTCGCCCTGTCCGGCCACGTTGAAAGCTGCTTCCGAGGCAGCTTCATCTTTCGATGAGGGATATTGTGTCTTGTCCTCAAAAGTCTGAGTGAAGTAAGGGAGATCGAGCATCGTCACCACCGAGTTGCCCTCGCCGTCGGTGCCGTCGGGGAGCGTGATGAGCAGGTCGTCGAGGTAGAATTGCTTGTTGGAGTTGGTGCGGACGCGTATGTAGCGCGCCTCGGCATCATTCACCATTACTATGTGGCGCGTCCATGGAGTGGTCTCCTTATAGATTTCGAGTTCGACCCAGTTGTTGCCGTCGGCCGACTTTTCTACGAATACCTGGCGGTTAGTGTCGAGCGCATAGTATATCACCGCTCCGGCGCCCTTAGGCAGGAGGGGTGAGGTGAGGCCGTCCTTGGAGGTAAATTCGAGCGAAGCCGCGCCGGAGTGAGCTTCGGCCGTGGTCGACTTGTTTTTGTTGACGGTCCAGTCGCCGGTCGTGGTGGCTACGGTGGCTTTGCCTTGCTGCCATGCGGCATCTTCAAAGCCCTCGGTGAGGTAATTGTAGTCGGCCGCTACGGTTGTGAGGCTGACTGCGGCTGCCGCTAAGAGCGACAATGCCGGGGGTAAGAATGAGTGTTTCATGATATGATGTTTTTTCGGATTTTTCCTGTTGCAAAGTTACTCATCAATCCGCGCCTGAGCGTGGAATTATCGACAAAATGAGGTGGAAAAACCGTCAAAACACCCTTTTCAGTACTTTCAGGCCTGATTTCTTTACTCCCAGCGGGGAATGGTGAAGATAAATTCGAGGCCGCCGGTGGAGCGGTTGTGGACGGAGATGGTACCGCCGAGCGAGAGGATGGTGCTCTTGACGATCGACAGGCCCAGACCGGTGCCACCCTTCTGGCGGGAGCGTCCGGTGTCGACTCGATAGAAGCGCTCGAAGAGGTGGGCGAGGTGTTCGTCGCTCACGCCCTTACCGTTGTCGTAAAACGAGAATACGTAGAAGCGGTCGCTCTCCGATACGAGGCGGAATCCTATTTCCGTGCCGCCCGAGTACATGGCCGCGTTGCGTATCAGGCCGTTGATCATGCCGGTGATGAGGCCGTAGTTGCCCTTGACGTTGCAGTCAAAAGGCACGGAGTATGTGAAATTCATCTCCCCGGCTATATTTGAGGCCAGCAGGTCGTTTTCGATCTGATAAATGAGGTCGTGCATGTCCACGCGCTCAAGCGGAATCTTTCCGGCGCCGTTTTCCAGGCGGGTCATGGTGGAAATATCGTTGAGCAGGTTGCACAGGCGGTCCACATTTATGAGCATACGGCTGAGGAAGCGGTTGCGCGACTCCTCGTCCATATCCGGGTTGCCCACGATAGTTTCAAGATAGCCCTTGATGATACCCACCGGGGTCTTGATTTCGTGGTTAACATTATTGGTGATCTGGCGCGTAGTGGCGATACGCTCCTCGATAGCGTGCATGGCCACCTTGCGCTCGCGGTTGATCTGCTCAAATGCTTTCTCGCGCTCGGTGTAGAGCTTAACTATCTGGCGCGAAATATCGCCGAGCTCATTGTGGGGGAAGTTGTATTCCTTCTCGCTTTTCACGCCCTGGGCGGCCTTGGAGGCAAACTCGCTCAGCATCGACACGCTGCGGGTCAACGTGCGCGTATAGAAATATGTGATGATCACCGCGATGAGCATCAGCAGCGAGATGATGGTCCAGCGCCCCGAGTCCATGCCGGTGGCCAGCGAAAGGTCTTCGCTCTTGGGCAGGGCGGTCATTACGGTAATATCGCCGTCCTGCGACTCCACGGTGGTGAAATACATCACATCGTCGATAGCGTTGGCCGTGGCTTCATCGGGCTTGAAGCGACCTTTCTTGTACTCGATAAATTCCTTCTCGGTAAGTCCCTGCGGAAGCGGCTCGCCTTGCGAATAGAGAAGCTGGCCGCTGCTGCCGTAGACACTGATGCGCACCCCCTCGTAGAGAGAGTTGCGGTAATACTTGCTTACAAACTCCAGAAAAGAGCGCGGATTTTCGTCGCGCTGCTTGGCGTAGATGATACGGTTTTGAATCAGCTCCAGCTCCTTGATGCACAAGTCTTCGCGCACCATGGCCTCACGTCTGAGCTGATACCACACAAGGCAACCCACCACCGCCGCGATAAGCGCCGCGATGGGGATAAGCAGTCGCCAGTGATAACTAATCCGTCTCTTTAAAGCCATAACCGAATCCCAGTCGTGTCTCTATATTAGTGCCGTAGGCTCCGATTTTCTTACGAAGGCGGGTTATGTTGGTGTCGATGGTGCGGTTGGTCACGATCACGTCGCCTGACCACACGTTGCGTATTATTTCCTCGCGCGAGTAGATGCGGTTGGGGTGGGTGAGGAAGAAGAAGAGGATTTCGAGCTCGGTCTTGGTCAGGGGCACCTTCTCGCCGTCGAGATAACAATTTTTCTCGTTGGGGTCAATGGTGAGCGTCTTGTAAGTCACGGCGGGCTCGTAGATGGTCTCCTTTTCAGCCTCGGCTGCTGTCTTCTTGGCCATGCGCACTCGGCGGAGCACCGCATTGACGCGCGCAAGCATCTCGCTTACCGAGAAGGGCTTGGTGATATAATCGTCAGCGCCTATGTTGAGGCCCATCACGGTATCGTCCTCGCCGTTGAGAGCCGAGCAGAATATGATCGGAGCCTCCTCGGTGGAGGAGTTGTTGCGCAGAGCCTTGGCGAAGTCAAAGCCCGAGAGACGCTCCATCATGATGTCGACGATAAACAGATCATACTTCTTGAGATCCATCGTCAGCGCTTCCTCGGCCGAATAAGCCGTGTCAACGTTGTAACCTTCCTTTTCGAGGTTAAATTTAAGAATCTCGCACAATGCTTCTTCGTCGTCGATTACTAATATGTTAATATTCATATATTTATGAAAGTAATAGGTGATAGGCGGCCTCGCCCCGCAGGCATATCCGCCGGTGATGAATGAGATTGCGGGATAAAATTACGAATTATTTTTCGCTTGGATATGTTAAAGTAAGTTAAACCGACGCTTCCCGTCCAACTTTCCGCCGCGCGGCATGTTATAAAAGCATAGTTACTATATTTGCACTGTGTTTTCATGGTATTAGATTTAAGGTTAAAGCACAATCGGGCTGTCGCGACGACAGCCCGATTGTGTTTTCCGGCGATTTTATATTTGCATCGGTGATGTTTTGACACAAATTTTTGCTAATTTTGTGGTAGAATTTTTTAATCTCCCACTAT
>CAYZFG010000095.1:0-8504 GCA_964477665.1 uncultured Staphylococcus sp. | reverse complement strand
AACACCAACTTCAAGGGTTGGGTCTTCACCATCATGCGCAACATCTTCATCAACAACTACCGCCGTGTAGCCCGCAGCGCAACCGTCATCGACCAGACTGAAGACCTCTACCACCTCAATATTTCTCAGGACTCCGGTTTTGAAACCCCCGAAGGTTCTTTCCAGGCAGGCGAAATCACCGCAGCCATCAACGCTATGACCGACGAATACCGCATCCCCTTCTCGATGCACGTAGCCGGCTACAAATACAACGAAATCGCCGATAAGATGAATCTCCCCCTCGGCACCATCAAGAGCCGCATCTTCTTCGCTCGCAAAAAGCTCCAGCAGCGCTTCGCCGACTATCGCTAAGCCGCCGCTTCAAGATATAAAAGTTGCACAGTAGTTTTTAACAATATAAGTGGATGTTTCTTGAATAAAGATATAGATTCTAAGATTTTAAGGTAAAAAAGAATAAGGTTCAATTACAGTTACTAAGTTACTAAGGTTAGAATAAACATATACGGCGCCCCTGCAGTGAATGCACGGGCGCCGCACTTTTTCTCTAAGGATCCACAATTCATGATTCATAATTCACAATTCATGATTCACAATTCATGATTCACAATTATGAATCCTTAACCATGAATCCTTAATCATGAATCCTTAACCATGAATCATGAATCATAAATAACGAATCATCTGACGATTATCTTTACCGTGGTGGTGCCGACGGTCACCATATACACACCCGGGGTCACAGGGATGATACCCGAAGCGGTGGTGAAGCTGCGGCCTGCAACGTCAGTTACTGTCACGGGGCCGTCATAGCCTTTCACTACTATTGCGCCGTCAGCTGCAGTAACCTCTGCGCCTGAGTTGAGCTCGCTGAGCGATGACACGGAGATTTCTATCGGCTCACAATAGGCACCGTTGCCTTCGGCATACACGGGGCGCACAGCATATTTACCGCCCGCAGCCGCATGGGTAAACTCAGGCTCGGTGACGGTGGCCACGGTCTCGCCATTGCATGTCACTTCGTAGCCGGTGAGAGTCCAAGCGGGCACTGACATGTCGTTAAACGTAATATCGTCGACAAACATGGCAAATGCATCGTCGCTCACACAGTTGATGGCAAAATACTTGGCACCTTCGGGAAGCATGAAGCGATATTCAAGCCATGTAGCACCGAGCTCTATGTAATTGGGCGTGAGTGAGATGAAGTTGACGGGATCAGTATCGGTGGTCGAATACCATACCTTCATGCGCTCGGGCGATATGTTTTGCAGCGTAAACGAGCGGGCGTAGAACGATACCCACTGCTGCGCGCCGTTGAGGCGGGGCGATATGAGCCAGTCGTTGTTGACATAGCCTACAGATGCCACGGCCATAAACATCTTGTTGCCCGAGTGAGGCTTGCCTTCGTCCCAGATGTCAATGCCGAGCGTGGAGGCGTTGCAAACCTGGAAGGCTTTGCGATCGGTGGCGTGGGGATATTGACCGAGGTCCTTGTTGATATAGACGGTGGGGGCATATTCGCCGTCATACATCGTCCACTCACCTATACCGTCGATAGCCCAATCAGTATAAGAGTCTACGTCGTCGGTCACGGCTCCGCGCTCCTCGGGCGACTTCCAGCGGAGGGTGACAGCGCCGTCGGCGAGCGTCGCTTCAAGTCCTGACACGGTAGGAAGCACGGGCACCACTACGTTGACGTCAGCAATAGCCACATTATTATCCGCAAAGCCGTCGCCTGTGAGTGTGGCGGTAAGGGTGCGGTGACCCGCGGCGGCAAATTCTGCCTCAAGTTCTATGTTGACTGCCGAGTTGGCGGCAACTTCTATACCGGTCTGCGTAGCTACGGTCTCGCTGCCATCGGTCACGGTAAGAGTCAGTCCGCTGAGAGACTCAAGACCCACATTTTCAACCGTGGCCTCGATGGTAAATCTCTGTCCGGCGGCCACGCGGGCGGGGGCGGTAAACGCTGCCACAGTGGCGTCGCGCTGCTCGATGTTCACGATCTGGAAGTCATCAATGAAGATGTTGGCAGCGGCATCGCCTTTACCGGCAAAACCAATGCGCAGATCTTTAGTACCCTTGAAGGATGCAAGGTCAACCGTATGACGCACCCAGCCGTCAGCTTCGGCATCGGTGCGGGTTATGGGTGCCCCTTCTTCAGCAAATGCAGCTCCACCCTTGGAAATCAGCACCTGCATTGAGCCGTCGCCTTCTATCGAGGGCGAGTGGTACATGTAGAATGAAAGCACGGGGGAGTTGAGGTCAGAGATGTCAAACTTGGGGGAATAGTAATACGACACTACACCCGTCTGCTCACCTACGGCATGGAAGCATGCCACGCCGCGGTCGCCGCTATGGTCGGCCACTACTGGGCTGATTCCGGAAGTCTCAAGCGTCCATGCATTCTTGGGCGACATGAAGCTCTGAGTGAGCCAGGGGTAGTAGGTCATACCGGCTTCGGGGAAGGTTTCGGTGACGGGTGCCACGTAGGGTGCGCCCACTACTATAGCGTCGGTCTGGGCGCCGCGTGAGCTTGCGCCGTCGTAGCACGAAATCACGATATAGCTGATAGCGTCCTGACGGTCAGCGGGCACGGTATAGCCGTTGTCGGTAAACGTAGTCTCGGTCACGCCTTCACCGGCTTTGGTGCCGTTGCGATAGATAGTGTAGGAGAGTTTGGCGGGGTCGATCCAGCCACCGTTGTCACCAACGGCGGGAGCGGTCCAGCTTACCACGGGATGTCCCCCCTCTTCAGTCACAGTAAGATCTGAAGGCGCTGCAGGCTTGTCCTCACCTATAAAGGCTGTGACCGAAGCGGCTACACCTGCTTCGTTTACATTATATACTTTAGCCACGTAGGTATAGTTGCCGGCTTTGGCAAGAGTATCGTCATAGCTAAGTTTTTGACCGGGTGTGATCTCTTCAAATACCTTAATGGGGGTAGTCGAGGAGTAGTCCTCGCGGAAGAGTTCGGCTTTTGACACGCTTGCGAGCTCATTGCCGTCGGCATCCTTAGCGGGGACGGTGAAGTCTACAGTCACGTCGAGTGAACCGGGGGCGGCGGGAGTCACGGTAAGGTCATCGACCTTGGCGGGCACCTTGCCGTCAAATTCGGTAATCGTGATGTTGTCGATCATCAGGCGATAGTTCTCGGCAGGACCCGTGTAATGGAAGCCCACATACCATTTTCCGCTCTCTTCGGCCTTGAATGTGGCCTCGGCTGAGGTATACTTGGTATTGGTGAGGCCTGCATGTGATGCTATTTCTACGGTAAGAGCCTGGGGGTCGAGCGCCGTACCGGCTTTCACTTCAAAGCTTTCAGGTTTCTGATAGCCGCCGGTGCGATATTCGTAGCGTATCTTGTAAGACTTACCGGCTTCGAGCATTATGGCAGGACTGATAAGCCAGTCGTCGCCGGCCACGAGTCCGGGATTGTTGAGATAGTCGGCCTGACCGTCGTTGTAAGCCCATGCGGGGCCACCATTGGGGTCAACCACAGACCAGAGGGCAAAATCCTCGGCTGACTCAAATGTCTCGGTGAACGGTATGCCGAATGCTCCGGCGGCGGGAACACGGTTGGATTCCGCGGCGGGAGCTTCGCCCTTGGAATTGCGAGCCTGCACCGTATAATAAATCGCACGGGCGGTAAGGGGAAGATCGGCGTCAGTTACGGTGGTCTCGGTGATACCTGAAGCTATCACCTTGCCTTCGGGCATACGGGTGACGGTGTAGGTGATATTGGCGGGAATAATAGAGCCGCCGTTGGCACCTCCGATGGGCGCGGCCCAGTTGACGGTGGCCACGCCGCCGTCGATAGTCACGCGCACATTGCTTGCGCTCATCGGTGCATCTTCGCCGGCAAAGAGGGTCTTTTCAGCAGGCTCACCGCGGAGTGCGTCAGTGGCGAGGGTGACTTTTACGGTATTCTCACCGTCGGCAAGGGCTACGGGAATCTCCACAGTCTCACCGGCGTTGTAATAACCGTGAACACTTACGGTTCCGTTCACATCCACGATCGCCATAACCTGCTCGGAAAGGGGCGCACCGCCGAATGTCACGGCAGGGACTGTGAAACTGACGGTAGCCTTGAGCGGGTCAAGAGCTTCGGGCACCACGGCGAGGCCGGTAGGGGTGGATGGTGCCATGGGATCAGTGACGGCTTCCATCACATAAATACCTGCGAAGCAGGCGTTGCCGGGCATCTGACGGATTTCAGTCGTCACACCGGTCACGGGATTAATCTCCACGAGCGATGTCCAGTTCTTCTTGTTAGCTCCATATCCGTCTTCCTGTGGGATAATTGCGAGGAGGCGTTTATTGGCTGCATCATAGGTCATGGAGCCTACCTTGCCGTTGATCATATCATATTCCGGATCGAGGCCGGTGGCTTTAATGCGCTCCACGATAGGTGTGGAGGCTTTGGTATTGGTCACGTCTACCTTCACAAGATAGTTAAACGCCCCGTAGAGCGCATATACGGCACCCTCAGGCGTAGCGGCAAATGCAAAGAAGTCGCGCTCGTCCCAGTAGCCGGTCAGGGCTTTGTGCTCGGCATCGTTCAGGCCGAAAGAGGCAACTATGGAATAACCGCCGTATTCTTCGTCCCAGAATCCGCCTATGGTCTTGCCGCTGACGGGGTCGTAGGTCAGGTCAGAGGGCACGTTGATTTCGTCGATTTCCTGATGTGACGTGCGGCGCCAGTCAGTGGACGAGTATTGGTTGTAATAGCAGCCGCTCAGCGAGGCGGTCACGGTATACATTATATTATTATGGAGAAGGGCGGCGGCGGTGTTGGCCATGTCGGCCGACTTGTGGATACATTTTATCGCGCCGTCGGGCTTCACCTCTATGGTATATACTCCGGCATCTTCGGTAGACGTCCAGTCGTCGTTGCTCACCATGATGCCACACAGCACCGTGGCGGGTTCAGGGGGCGTCAACGTATCGGGTGCCTTGCGGAGTCCGGCCGGCACTGCTCCCCATGCCTGGAAGAGGCTCGCTCCCGCGAGGGCCACGCCGAGGAGGCTTTTAAGTCTGTATTTCATGATGGATAGAATGAAAACGGAGCGGCCTGCCGCATGTTGCGACACGCCGTCCGTTCTTTTAAAGGGTTATAATTACTTATTTTACTACCTTGATAGTGTGAGTTGCAGCGGGGGTGGCTACCTTGACGATGTAGCATCCGGTTGCGAGACCTTCGAGGGCAAACTCACCTTCAGCCTCGGCAGCAGCTACCACTGTACCGGTGAGGTCATATACAGTCACGTCGGCGCAGCCCGCGAAGTGTACTGCCTTACCGTCAAAGCTTACTCCGGCAGCCGCAACCTCGTCGATCGAGGTGGTTGAGCCGGGGTTATAGTCGGCTACCTTGGCAAAGTGGAATTCTGACATCTGGATACCACCTTTTTCTTTTGCATGGAGCGCAACCTTCAGGTCACCGGCTGCAGGCACCTTGGCGGCCTGTGCATAAAGCTCGGCAGCGGCATTATCATCCTCGGCCTGAGTAGACACTCGGCGGGGTGCCCCCTGCGGCTCGCTCTCATCGGGGTTACCGACGGCGAGGTAGAATGAATGATTTTGGAATTTCTGCTCGGCAGGAAGAACGATGGTATGTACTGTAGCGTAAGTAGTGGGATCTTCAGTATGCACACCCATCTTCACATCTACATTCATATCATTATAATTGTCACCTGAGGGCGATGACATGAAGTAAGTCACTTCGTAAATCTCATTTTCCTTTACCTTAATGGGCGATGATACGAGATAGTCATCGTTGGTATTGTTGACTCCTTCAATCATGTATTTCTTCGAGGAGAACTTCCAGGTATACATACCGGTATAGCTGCCATGATCTCCATCCACGTCAATAAACGACCATCCGGGGAACTCTCCATCACCTGTCTTGAGGTCAATGGGAGCTTCCTGTCCTCCTCCTACCCAAGCGGTAGTTACTGAGGGGAAGTTGCCCTCGTGAGCCTGATCCTCGGCATCAAGTACCTTCACGGTGTAAGTGTGGGTACCGCTCGGCACTTCGGTATCGGTGTAGCTTGCGGCCTCGCCGGGCACGAGGTCTTCGGTAATTGTAGCAAGTTCCGTATCATCGCGGAGCACCACGATCTTGTCAATCGCCGACATGGGAATCTCGGAATTGTACATGGTAGCAGGGTTGGTCCAGGTGAGTTCCACCGTATTGCTATCGTCAGCGCTCACTTCTGCCTTAAGGTCAGTCACGTCGCCGGGGAGCACGTCGGTAGCCTCTACATGAAGTTTATTGACCTTCATGCTTGAATAGTTGGATGCAAATGTCTCATTAAGACCATATACAATCTGATATGCACCCTCTTCTTTAACCTCGAAAATAAGGTCGCTCGTCATAGAGTAACTATTAAAGTTTATAGTTATCGACGAAATCATCTCGATATTTTCCACATCAAATGTTCCGGCCTTCACTACTCCGAGCACGGGATGAACCGGAGTAGTTGACGAACCGCCTGATATGTCTACTGTAGCTTTATAGAATCCGGGAGCAAGCACCACATGAGGCGACAGAAGGTAATCATTAAATTCTTTGCTGCCGGTATTGAAATCCATATAGTGGCTAAAGCTGTTGACAAAGTTACGGAAATATGTGCCATCGTTATTACCGTTGATGATTTCCCAGATTTCCACAGTGGCATCACCCTGAGCAAACTCAGTGGTATAAGGCATGGGCACTACATGCGAGCCTACCCACGCAGTTTTCACAGAGGGCGCATTAGGAGCAGTACCGCCGTCGGCATCGGCCGCAACGGTCTTAACTGTAACGGTGTAAACGCCTGACTCGGCTACTTCTACGGTAGCATTAGTCTTGTCACCGGCTACTGTAGCAGCAGGAGTAGCTGCATCGTTGACATATATTTCAATCTTATAATCGTCAGCAGTGATTTCATCGCCGGTGAGGCTGGTGGTGGGGTTGGTCCAGCTCACATCGATTGCATTAGCATAGTCAGCGGCAGGCACGGCAGCAAGATCTGTCACCACACCGGGCACAAACGAGGTTTTCTCCACTGCTGCGTTCATGAAATAGAATGTAGCGTAGCTTGACTCGGTCAACTCAATCTTATTATGGAAACCGATGTAATAGATTCCGGGAGTAGTGAGCTTGAAGTCAAATGATACTACAGGCTTAATCGAGGTAGAGTTAGCATAGCACTGATCTAATTTCCAGTTGTCATAGACTACAGTCTTCTCGGCAGTCTCTACATCGGTGGAGCTCAGGAGGCATACCTCAAACGAGTTAGCATCCGTAGTCGTAGAGAAGGCCGTCACCGTAATTCGGTATATACCTGCTTCTTCTACTTTCACCGGAGGAGTAATCAGCCAGTTGTCGAGGTCCATATTCCCGGAAACAAGATATTTTGCACCATACGACGAATCAAATGCCCAAGACTTCGAGTCATTGATCGTAGTCCAAAGGGTGAAGTCATCGGCAGTTTTTATTGGGAAAGCAGCGGGAAGTTCAGAAGGTACGAGCGGACCTACGTAAGCTGTGGGGCCAACCTCCACGAGCTCACTTTCGACTCCGCCGGCTACCACCTTCACGCCATATTTATGATAGCCCGAAGTAAGGCCGGTAGCCTCTGTATCAGTAAACTCGGTAGCAGTGCCATCGAGATTAGCATTCTCAATCTCCACACCATCGCGGTAAACCTTCACTGCCGAGACAGGCTTATCCTCGGGCAGAGGATCGCCAAACAGGTCAGTAGTAGGAAGCGTCCACACGAGCTTGCACGACAGCTCGCGATTTGCACCCGGAGTAGCCTTAAGACCGGTCACAGCAGCAGGCGCAAACTTATTCTCCACGATAGTCAGGTCAGCGAAATAGACATAATAACGATAACCGGCAGAATGAACATAAACTACGAAATGATAATCGCCATCCTCAGCAGGGGTGAAAGTATCCCAATCCTGCTTGTAAGAGGTCATGCTAAATTCATCATAGTCATGGAGCACAGTAGAATTCTTAATTTCCTCAGGGACAACTGACTTAGAAATATAGTAAGTAGTTTTTTCCTTGTCAGAACCCGTTTTCCAGGTATAACCTATCTTATATTCTGTACCGGCAGAAAGATGCACAGCAGGAGAAATAAGATAATCGTCATGATAAGTGCCTGAAGCTGCCCAGCTAATCTTCATAGCAGTACCTGTAAGCGCGGCGTACTCACTTACGGGTTCAAATTTCTTATTGTCACCATTGGCATCAATTACAGTCCAGCCACCGGCGATCTGGGAGGCGGTAGCAGCTGCGGCGCTGTAATAAGGTACCGAGGCGGCATTAGACTCGTCGGCCTGCGGTACAGCATCGTTTGTAGAGTTGGCGGAGTAAGAAGCAGCTGCTGCAATCAATGCTGTAGCTGCGGCCATTCCGCCGAGCAAGTAAAACTTTTTCATATTAAGTTAAGAAATGGGTAATTATGGCCCAAGCTGTATTTTCGGTGCATATGTTAAAAGTATGTATGATGGAGTGT
>CAYZFG010000094.1:0-8533 GCA_964477665.1 uncultured Staphylococcus sp. | reverse complement strand
GCGAGTTTTTGCTAACTTTGCGGTATGATGCTCGCGATTTATAATAGTGTGGAGTTTTATGTGATCGCCGTGGTGGTGGCTGCGGCGGTGGTGGCGCTGTCGGCCCGCAGGGATGGCGGCGGGGCTGTGAGGCAGTTGCTGCTGCCCATGCTGCTGCGCTGCTCGGGCGAGAGCCGCCCTGACGCGATAGAGCTCATAGCGATGGAGGATGGTAATGTGCTCCTTCGCCGCCACGGGCTGAAGGATCTCGGCGACCGCGGAGCCGTCAGCCTTGCTATCGAGGTGAAGGGATTTGACGTGAAGATCAAGGAGCGGGTGGTGCCCGGCGGTGGCGACGCGGTGGATACGGCTGAGGTGGTGCTCGACTTCATGGGACGCGAGCGGTATTTCATCAATTACACAGCCGAGAGCATCGACGGGGTAGTGGCGTTCACGTTTCACAATCGCGAGGGGATGCACGTGATTCGCCCTTTCAGCCGTCAGAGCTGATGATTATTGGCCGAATATCTGGAGAAACCACTTGGCGATCATCACGTAGATGACCAGGCCCACGATGTCGTTGGAAATCTGTATGAAGGGGCCGGTGGCGAGGGCGGGGTTGATTTTGAGCTTTTCAAGCGTGAGCGGTATTACGGTGCCGAGTATGGTGGCAAACATTACCACTATAAAGAGCGAGCAGGCCACGGAAAGGGTCACACTTAGTTGGCCGGGGAGCATTATAAGGTTGTAAATCAGCATTACGCCCGAGATTATGGTGGCGTTGATCAGTCCCACGAGCAATTCCTTGCCGAGTTGCTTGGAAAATTCCTTGACGTCGAGCGAACCGTTGGCGAGCGACTGAACCACGATGGCCGAAGCCTGCACGCCCACGTTACCGCCCGTGCCACCGATGATGGGGATGAAGAGCGCCAGAGCGGTGACGGCAGCAATCTGGCTTTCAAATACCCCGAGTATCATCGAGGCGGCGATGCCGGAGCACACGCCTATGAGGAGCCAGGGGATGCGTGCCTTGGACTGCGACAGGATGGAGTCGTCGGCGCTTACGTCGCTCGAAAGACCGCTGGCCAGCTGATAGTCACGCTCCTGCGACTCGCGCACCTGGTCCATGACGTCGTCGACGGTGATACGGCCCACCAGTCGCCCTATCGAGTCGATTACGGGCATGGCCACAAGGTCATATTTCTCGAAGTCGAGGGCTACCTCGTCGATGGGCGCGTCGGCCTTTACGGCGGGGAAATCCTGCTCCATCACGTGCTTGATTTTTGATACCGAGGGGTGGGTGATGAGGGTCTTGAGCGGGAGGATGCCGCGCAGGCGCTCGTCGTTGTCGATCACGTATACCTGATACACCTCGTCGAGGTCCTCGGCCTGTAGTCGCATCTGGCGGATGCACTCGGGCATCGACCAGTTTTCGTTGACCACGATCATCTCTGTACCCATGAGACCGCCGGCCGTGTCCTCGTCATATTTCAGAAGGTCGATGATGTCGCCGGCTTGCTCCACGTCGTCGATGTGGGAGAGGATCTTCTCGCGCTCGTCCTCGTCGAGTTCCTGGATAATATCCACGGCATCGTCAGTATCGAGGTGGTCGATCTGCTTGGCGATGTCCTCGGCATTCATGCTTGAGAGGAGCTTGCGGCGGTCATCCTCGTCGAGCTCCATGAGCACGTCGGCAGCCGTCTCCTCGTCGAGGAGCTTGAACAGATACTCGGCCTCCTCAAGGTCGAGATCCTGATATAGCTCGGCGATGTCGGCCGGGTGGAGGTCAGCGAGCTCGCGGCGCGCCTCGTCGTCGAGACGGTCGCTGATTATCTTGCGCAGGCTTGCGAGGTATTCGGGCGAAAATTCTTTCATCGTGGCTTATTCCTTGGGGTAAATCATCAGGGTGAGAGCTACAAACTGCTCTACGGTCAGCTGCTCGGGACGGAGATTGAGTATCTCGTCGTCGGGCAACGGTACCCCTGCCGGGAAAAGCCCGCGCAGAGAATTGCGCAGTGTCTTGCGGCGCTGATTGAATGCCGTCTTTACCACGGTCTTGAACCGCTGAGGGTCACAGCCGGGGTCAGTGACACTGTTGCGCACCATGCGTATCACGCCGCTCTGCACCTTGGGCGGGGGACAGAACACCTCGGGACCCACGGTGAAGAGATATTCCACGTCATACCACATCTGCAGAAGCACGCTCAGTATGCCGCGCGCCTTGCTTCCGGCCGGAGCGGCGATACGCTCGGCCACCTCCTTCTGGAGCATACCGGAGCACACCTTTACGCGATCCTTGTAGTCGAGGACGTGGAAGAATATCTGGGATGAAATGTTGTAAGGATAATTGCCTATCACGGCTATCTCGGGAGCGTCGTGAAACACCCGGTCGAGGTCGAGCTTAAGGAAATCCGTGCCGAGTATGCGGCTGTCGAGCTGCGGGAAGTGGCGACGGAGATAGTCGATGCTCTCGGTGTCGATCTCGGCCACCTTCAGGTCACGGCCGTCGGCGATGAGATACTTGGTGAGCACGCCCATGCCGGGACCCACCTCAAGCACGGGCAGGTCAAGAGCCGAGTCGAGCGTTGAGGCGATGCGGCGTGCCACTTCCTCGTCAGTGAGGAAGTGTTGTCCGAGCGCCTTCTTGGGCTTGACCTCGGGGTGATGGCTTTTTACGGGTGACTTGCTCATGGCTTCACGATAGCGATTTCGCTGCAAAGGTAGCGAAATTTTCACACACGGCGGTGAGAATTTTGAAAAATAGGTTTCCTCCGGACATATAAAAATTATAAAAAAGAAGTTCTTATTCCTCACTTATCTATCGGGATTCATGTAATGCTATCTTTAGAGTGTTGTGCATAGCTGTAGACCGCACTAATTTTGTAATATGGCTAATATAAAAATCCAATTTGGAAGAGCAGTTGCCGCCAAGCGTAAATGTATGGGCATATCACAAGAAGAGTTGGCCCATCGGTGCGGATTGCATCGGACTTATATAGGCGCGCTTGAACGTGGTGAGAAGGCTCCTACAATAATTACCGTAGAAAAAGTAGCAAATGGTTTAAATATTCCGATTATATCATTATGGGAAGCCTTGACAACAGATTAAGAAAGAAATGGCAGGATTATGGAGGCAAGCGAGCCACAATAGCGGAATACTCATTCTATGAGGTGTTTAATGCTTTATTTAAAGATACGCCTCTGGAGTTAATAAAAAAGCCCAATAAGTTTAATAAGATTTATATCTCACAGCCTCTTGATGCCGAAGAGATAAAGGCCATATATGTTCCTGCAGAAAAGATAGTACGTCATGGTATTCAGCCGGATTGTATTATTAGAAATAATGATTCAGGAAAGGAGATCTACGTAGAGATAAAACGTCAGGACGGATGGGTAGAAAACAAGAAAAGAAGCGCGGGGCGGGGTAATGCGCATGAACGCTTCTGTAAATATTTCACCCCCGGCTTGCTAAAGATTATGCGTCAAGAAAGTAATATTGCCGAGCCGAACTTGCCTTTTTGGATTGTGTTTCAAGGAGATATTACACGGGATATATGTCATGTCAGAGAAATAAGATTCTGGTTTGACGGAAATAAGGCTAATGTGACATTTTGGCGAAATATACATGACCCCCAGTCATTGATTGACCATTTTTTTAAGTATATATTGCCATTGTTGGAATAGAAAAAGGTAGGAGTGAAGCTAGCTTCACTCCTCATTTAGATTATCAAAAAGATTAGGGATGTCGCGATTCTCTTTATGAGAGTCATTTTCGCAAGAATAATTCTTTTCTTCTCTTACGTCAAGGCCCCAAGCATCCCAACCATCATAGACCTGTCGGGCAAATAGTTCTATTTTAGCTTGGGTTGGAAACATTTTCGTGATATTATCCCTGATTTCATTGGGTTTAACGCTATGGGCTCCTCTCGGGGAACGCACAAGTTGCTGTATATTCCGCGCTCCACGAGGCTGAGGGATGCGTCCTCGCTTGAATACAAGACATAGTTCACAATTCGAAAGTGTATACTGACCCGGATTATGGTTCATCTTATCCCATATAAAAGCAACGGTCTTATATTCAAATCCCCATGCTTCTGCCAGTTCGATTCCTTGTGAAAGATGAGGATTAGTAACCCACATAAATAGAAGACAATCATCATCGCAGATCTGTTGTATCGGGATTTTTTTCAGTTCACTTGTCTTGACAGTAGGATACTTAAAGTTAGCTGCACTTATAAATATGTCTTTCGTCCAGTCGACGTTGTGAGACTTCATCGAACTCTTATCAAACTGCATTTTGCCTCCGTAATCCCATGGCGGATCCGCATATATTATCTGATATTTCTTATCAGGTAAATCAGGATAAAACTCAGGAAGTAAATTATGCATTGTCCTTCGCGATTGTTCAGGTGCGTATATACGGTATCCTGACAAATATCTTGTTTCTTGCATATATAGTTGTTCTTTACTGCAAAAGTACAATGAAGAAAGCAAATTGGCAAATTATATCCATTCGATTAAATTTTTTTTACGCATTTTCAATAAGCGTCAGCCATAGCTGCGGGGTCATATCTTCTCGCCGAGGCGGTGGCGGATGACCAGGGAGGCGAGGATGAGACCGAAGGTGGCGGTGATGTGCATCAGGGCGCCGTTGACGGCTACTTTGCCGTAGCTCAGGGCGGTCTCGCTGCTGAGGTCTACCGCCTCGGGGTGATTGGCGCGAAGCTCGGGGGAGTAGACGCACCTGAACTTGCGGCGCGGCATTAGCCCCGACTTCTTGAAGCGGCGGCGCAGGGCGGCGGCCAGCGGGCAGCCGGTGACTTTCCAGAACTCGGCGACGGAGATTTTCAGCGGATCCATCTTCAGGGCGGCGCCCATGGAGCTGAACAGTGTCACGCCCGGTGTAGAGGTGGCGTTGAGGATGAGAAGGGCTTTGTCAGAAAGCGAGTCGATGGCGTCGATGACATAGTCGTAACTGGCGAGGTCAAATTCCTGAGCAGTCGACGCATTATAGTACCCCTGCACGGCCACAATGTCGGCCTCAGGGGCTATGTCGAGCAGTCGGTCGCGAAGCACGGCTGTCTTTTCCCGACCCACGGTAGAGTGGAGCGCGGGGAGCTGGCGGTTGATATTGGAGGGAGCGACGCAGTCAGCGTCGACTATGGTGATGTGACCTATTCCGGAGCGGATGAGGGCTTCGGCAGCCCAAGCGCCCACGCCTCCGGTGCCGAATAGTATCACACGGCAGTCACGCAGGCGGGCGAGTCCATCCTCGCCTGTGAGCAGAGCTACGCGGCTGAGCGGGTCACACGACGGGATCATGCTTGAATACGGGGATATCTTCCTCGATCATATCGGCGGGGTTGAGATCGTCGGCAATGCGGGAGAAAGCCGAGCTGATCTTGTCCCAGAGCGAGCGGCGCTCCATCTTGATGTGGATGTTGACGTCGGAATTCTTCTTGTTGAGGAATATGATGGCTGAAGGGAGCACGATAGCTATCACTTCGGAAAACTCAAGTATCTGGTGGATGCGGTCAAGGGGAATGCACGCAAATGGCGAAGCGGGGTCGATCGATGTGATATAAAGATCGTTGTCGTCGATTATGATGCCGTGATTCTCGAAGGCGTAATCGAAGAGCAGGGCAAGGTTCAGATCCTCGGGGCGGCGGGGAGCCTTGTCGTATTGACGGTAGATTGAGTCGATGACAGCTTTTGTTACCATATCAAGTAGTAGTATTAAATGGCAATGAGTAACGTGCCGGTGGTTCCGTGAATTGAATTTAGTGAATAAAGATAGATTGCTTTCGTAGCTGTATTAACAACATTTTGCAAGCGCGTATAGTTTATGCCCCGGGTGGTTTTTATGCAGGCGTAGGAGCGATTTTAACTATTGTTTTATGTAAGGTGTTGCTATGCGGTATGTTAGGTCGCTTTTTAGCGTATGTTAAAAAATAATCATGTCACTCTCGCGGCGCATCTCTCCGGGAGAGTGACATGTTAAAATAAGTATTTTTCGCCGGCCGGAGCCGGGAGGATCATCAGGCGAGGAAGCCAAGGAGCACACCGGCAGCCACAGCCGAGCCAATTACACCGGCCACGTTGGGGCCCATGGCGTGCATGAGCAGATAATTGGATGGGTCGTACTCCAGACCGAGGTTGTTGGAGATACGTGCCGACATAGGCACAGCCGATACACCGGCGTTACCGATAAGCGGGTTGATCTTCTTGCCCTTGGGAAGCACGAGATTGAAGAGCTTCACGAAGAGCACGCCGCTCGACGATGCGATGATGAAGGCCATGAAGCCGAGCAGGAAGATGAAGATAGTCTCGGCGGTGAGGAACTCGGTGGCCTGAGTCGAAGCGCCCACGGTCATACCCAAGAGGATGGTGACGATGTCAGTAAGCGCATTTGACGCGGTCTTGGCCAGACGGTTGGTCACGCCGCACTCACGCAGCAGGTTGCCGAAGAAGAGCATACCGAGCAGAGGTATACCCGAGGGTACCACAAAGCATGTGAGGATAAGGCCCACGATGGGGAAGAGTATCTTCTCGTTTTGCGACACGGCGCGGGCGGGTTTCATCTTGATCAGGCGCTCCTTCTTGGTGGTGAACAGGCGCATGATGGGGGGCTGGATCACCGGCACGAGAGCCATGTAAGAGTAAGCCGAAACGGCGATGGCACCCATGAGGTTGGGGGCGAGCTTTGACGAAAGGAAGATAGCCGTAGGACCGTCGGCACCACCGATGATGGCGATTGCACCGGCCTGGTCAGGAGCGAAGCCCAGGAAGAGGGCCACGATGTAGGCTCCGAAGATACCAAACTGGGCGGCGGCGCCTATGAGCATCAGCTTGGGGTTGGCGATCAGGGCTGAGAAGTCGGTCATCGCGCCTATGCCCAGGAAGATGAGGGGCGGGTACCATCCGGCCGACACACCGTTGTAGAGGATATTGAGCACAGAGCCCTCCTCGTAGATACCTATTTCAAGGCCGGCGGTGGTGTTGAACGGAATATTACCTATAAGTATACCGAATCCTATGGGGACAAGGAGCATGGGCTCGAAATTCTTCTTGATGGCGAGCCATATGAAGAAGAGGCCCACGATGAGCATCACAATGTGTTCCCACGTAGCATTGTAGAAACCTGTGAGATGCCAGAATTCCGAGAGATTTTTTAATAAGAAATCACCGAATGACATAGTGACAGATAGAGTTACTGATGGATATTACATGAAAATGTGATAAAAATGTGACTGTCACCGGTATCATTCGATGGTCACGAGCACAGCGCCTTCGAGCACCGAGTCGCCGGGGTTAACGGCGATCGAAGCCACGCGGCCGTCATAGCCGGCATGGATGGCATTTTCCATCTTCATGGCTTCAAGCACGAGCACTGTATCGGCAGCCTTGACGGTGTCGCCTACCTTGACGTTGACGGTCATCACCACGCCGGGCAGAGGGGCTTTCACCTGATTGCCGGCACCTGAAGCGGCGCGGGGAGTGGCGATAACCTTGGCTCCGGTCTCGGTGCGGGGAGCGGCCACGGGACGGGGTGCGTTGACGATGGTTACGGGCTTTTCGCTCTTTTCAAATTCCACTTTGTAAGGCACACCGTTGACCTGCACGGTGGCAAGGCCATTGTCGATGTCGCCTATTGCTACGGTGTAGCTGTTACCGTTGATTTTATATTTGTATTCTTTCATGACTTATTGGATTTGTGAGGGTTAATGGCGGTTGGGAATCTCGCGGAGGCCGTAGATCTTGGAATTCCAGGGCGAGTAGGCGCGGCGGAGTTTCTTGATGGTGAGCACGGTATTTTCGCTGTCGTGGGCGTCGAGGTGCTCGTGGAGGGCCATGACGATGGCTGCGATAGCCTCGCCCGAGTCATGCTCGGCATGGTGAGCGGGATCGTCGGTCACCGAGGCAAGGGTCTTGCTCTTGCGGCGGCGCGACATGTTCTCGCCTATCTTGCTCAGGGCGTAGAAGCAGATGCTGAGGATAAGCAGTGCGCTGAACACGATGGCCATGGCCATGATAGCCATACCTACACCGTTTTCATCCTGCTCGGCAAACATTTCCACCTTGCCGTTGGTCGACTTGATGATATTGTTGCTCGACGGGGTGATGTAGCGGCTGGCCGAGCCGTCGCGCACCTCCCACTCGCCTTCGCCGTCCTCGCTGCGGGCATAGGACTGGCCGGGAAGGAGCGAGGCGGGGATGACTACTTCGTCGATGAGCGTCACGCCGTTGGCGTCGTATATGGCGATGTAGTTGTCCTCACCGGGAGTGAGTACGAAATTGGTGTGGAACGTGCCGCGGTTGGGCTGTCCGTCGGCCCAGAAGAGCACGTGCTGACGCGAGGGAATCTCGGTGTTGACGTCGCCTAAGGGCACGGGATATTTCTTATGGTCGGCAGAGTCGTTGGTCAGGTATACGCTCGATATTTCCAGCGGGCCGAATGTGGAGTTGAAAAGCTCGATCCAGGCGGTGCGGTTACCGAAGTCGTCGACCACGCTTGAGTCGTTGACCACCATCACTTCATTGATGCGCAGTCCGC
>CAYZFG010000093.1:0-8551 GCA_964477665.1 uncultured Staphylococcus sp. | reverse complement strand
CGGCCTCCCCGTCTACGACTACACCGCCCGCCACACCCTCCCCGCCATCGGCAACCAATTCCGCACGATGGATCCCTTCGCCGAAAAATTCTATGGAATATCTCCGCTAACATTCTGCATGGGTGATCCTGTCAATTTTAGCGACCCTACGGGATGTGAAGTACGTGGAGCTTCTAAAAAAGATGCATCATTAATTGTACAAGACATACGTAAAATGTTTCCAGGCGATGACTTTGCAAAGTTTAGAGAACTTATCGTTCAAAGCGGCAAAAAACAAAACGGTAAATCTCTTGCTAACATTTCATCAGAGAGCCTCGCCTCTGCCTTAAGCGGACTTGATTTAACTGAAGACCAGCAGGCTCTAATTGACATGGTGGTTAACACCATTAATTCTGCTGACGTTCATATAGTAGAATATTTTTCGGCGGGAAGTGAATTGTCACAAACATCACTTAGTGTTTTGGAACCAAAATTGAATGCTTTAGGTATTACCTCCGAGTTAGCGGCAAATACACCAGGCGGTTACGGTACATTTATTGTAGCATTATTGGGTGAAGGAGCAACTTCACCTACATCAAATGGGACATTAAGTTTAATCCAAAAAGAATCCAAATCTTTTGTTACTAATCGACCTGCTACTCTTGGGCACGAAGTTATTGGTCATGGTCGCTCATATTGTTTAGGTTATACTGACTCCCAATCACAACATATAATCCCTATTCAAACTGAAAATCTGATTTTAAGAAATATGGGAATTCCTATACAACGTGATGGTACCGATCATGCTCCGTTAAAAACTTTTATTAGAAATTTCAACTCATTACCAATATGTCGATGAGAATACTTTTATTATGTGGAATTTTGTTTTCTTTTCTTAGTATTTCGTCTGAGAATACTATATTGCAGAACCGTAACAATTTGTCAGATGCAAGCTCATCAAAAAATTATATACGGTTTGATTTTGGTTTCTCAAGAATAAATACTATGTTTGTCACTAAATCTGATTCACTATACATCGTGTCGTTTGCAGAACTTGCATATCAAGACACAATAGAAGGAAAATCATTTTTTGATATGATATTCGCATCGTCTGATTCTCTACTTAAAGATGTAAGATATACTTTCTCTGATGCCTATAATCCATTATTTTACAAGTTGTCCCTTATTAATTATAAAAATGAATATGTGCTCTCGTCTACATATATGAATATCAATAATAATGATTGTTTGCGCGACTGTGCTGATAGCTTGAGGACAAATCTGATAAACATTTGGGCCGAATATATACGTAAAACTAACTCTGACGTAATACGCCAATGATTTGATTATAAACACGTTCCCCGAACGCCTGCGCTGAGCTACGGCGGTCGGGGCTACGAGTAATTCGGCGACCTACGGGCGCCCTTTAGATCACGAAATAGCATGAGGCTGCTCCTATTTGTGGCCAGAGCGACGTCTATATCCGATGCGATGGGCTTCGGGGGTCAGGGGGCGGGGAAGAGGGTGTGGTGGAGCCAGTCGGCGACGAGGATGGAGGTCTCTTTCTGAGTGTGGGTGAAAGTATGGTTCTCGTCGGGGATGAGGCGGAGCTCGCTGTGGGGTATCTTCTCGGCGTAGCGCTCGGCATAGGTGTAGGGCACTACTTGATCGTGGGTTCCCTGCACGATGAGCGTGGGGCCGGTATAGTTGGCCGCGGTCTCATAGATGGGGAGGTGTATGGCGGTCTCCACATAGTTTTTACCAAGCAGGAGGGCGCCGGCCTCGGGCGAGTGGGGTAGCTCGATATAGTCGCCCTGAAAGTTCCAGGGGTCGTAGTGGGCACCCATGGTGTTGCCGCGGAGGGCGTCGTCGCGGAGCACAGCAGCTGCGGCCAAGAGCACTTCGGCTTTTATCACCTTGTCGCCGAGCTCACCGCTCACCATGCTCACCACCACTCCGCCCTGGGAGTGGCCTACGAGGCTGATATTCTCCACCCAGGGCTGGCGCTGGGCCCATGCGATTACGGCCTTGAGGTCGTCGATCTCATTGAGCACGGTCATGTCCTTAAACTCGCCGTCGCTGCGGCCGTGGCCGTTGAAGTCAAATCTTACAGCGGCCATGCCCTGAGCCACAATGCTGTGGGCGAGGTCAGTGATAAAGGGGCGCTCGCAGTTGCCGCTGAAGCCGTGACATATAATCACCAAGGGCACTTTACCCTTGGCGGCGGGGCGCTCTACGATTGTAAACAGTCGGCCCACGGAGCCGTCGATACTTATGGTATCGGAAGTCTGTGCGCCGGCCGAGAATATACCTGCAATTGCCATAATTGCTGCTATTAATATGTGTTTCATCCAATTAAGCTGATTAGTCGGTGAAGCTTAGTTTGCCGCTCACGATGTCGTCGACCATACCCTCATAGGGATCCTGCGAGATGACCTTCTCGTTGTTGACGCCTTCGTTTTTTGAGTAGAATATCTTGCCGAATTCAGGCACCACGTATTTGGGATACGTGTCATATTTCTCGCGGCTTTCCTCCATCAAGGGTATATGCTCGTTTTGGTAGCATACGGTGATTTCGGGGTGTTCCTGCACCCACTTCGGGAAAAATATCACGCCGTGGAGACGATTCTGCTCGGGCATGAAGTTGAGGCTTACGTCGGTGCCGGTAGGTTCGGTCCAGGAAATTTTATAAACTCCGTCGGCCAGCTTCACGATGTCGGCCTTCTGGTCTCTCACCCAGCGGCCGCCCACCATACCGCTGTGGATACGGTAGTCGACGGTATTTTCATTCTTTACGTAGAGTTCATACATCCACCCGTTGTCGTAGGTGTAAATAAAATGGGAACCAATAAATTTATCCATAGTTTTTTTGATTTAGATTTATATTCCGCTTTCCTTCGGGGTGGGGATGATTGCGAATAACCTCGCGGCGGAGGGAAGTAGGTTTGTTTTTACCTATTTAACGCATTTCAGCCCCCTCAGGTTCACGTTCTCATTCAACATATCTTAACTACCGCCCTGCAATATTAAGGGTATCAAGGGCGTTAACTAAGCATGAAAACGTTTATCTACAATATCATATCCATCATACTTCTGTCAGTGGCCGTGAGCTCCTGTATCGAGGACTCGGTGGCGACGTCGCCGCAGGTGCAGCCGCTTTTTTCGGTCGACACGCTGAAAATGGGCTCTGTGATCACCTCGCAGGGCACACCCACGTTCCGCTTCACCGTCTACAACCGCCACGACAAGATCCTCAACATCGACCGCATCGCGCTCCGCAGCGGCTCGACTACCTTCCGCATGAACGTAGACGGCTTCTCGGGCCGCGATTTCTCAAATATTCAGATACGCCCCAACGACTCGATATTTGTATTCATCGAGGCCACGCTCCCCGAGCAGTCGGCTCCGGGGCTTATCGAGGTGAAAGACCACGTGGACTTCACCACCCGCGGCGTGACTCGCACTGTGGTGCTCGACGCCGACGGATTTGACGTAAAGCGCCACCGCGGCGAGGTCATTACCGCTGACACCCGCTTTACCGCCGAGTATCCCCACCAGATTTTCGACTCGCTCGTGGTGGCTCCGGGCGCGACGCTCACCATCGAGCCCGGCACGCGCATGATGTTTCACGACGGCGCCTCGATGAAAGTCTACGGCACTCTTCAGAGCTTGGGTACCCCCGAAGCCCCCGTGCATTTCTCGGGCGACCGCACCGACAATGTGGTGGGCTCCATATCATTTGACCTCATGGCCTCGCAGTGGCAGGGTCTCACCTTCGCCCCCGAGAGCAAGGGCAACCTCCTGAGCCACTCCATAGTGCGCAACACCGTAAGCGGCGTGCTCGCCGACTCGCTTTCGCAGGTGACCATCATCAACAGCCGCCTGCGCAACTCGGCCGGTCGCTCGCTCACCGCCTGGCATGCCGATGTCACCGCCATGGGTACCGAAATAGCCGAGGCTGCTTACGGCACACTGCTGCTCCACGGCGGCAAGGCGCGACTTGACCACTGCACCATTGCCAATTATTACCTCTTCTCCGTGCTCTACGGCGAGGCCGTGCAGCTGAGCCACACTGACGATGATACTGACGATCAAAGCGGTCTGCCGAGACTCGATGCCGTGTTTACCAACTCGATAATCTACGGCAACGGCACTGACCTCTCCCACGGCGACCTTACCGGCATGAACGTCACCTTCACCCGTTGCCTTTTCAAGAGCGAGGGTGAGGACGACGAAAATTTCATCGAATGTCTGTGGGACGCTGACCCGCTCTATTACACCGAGCGCTCCAAATACATCTTTGACTACCGGGTGAAGCCCGAGTCACCCGCCATCGGTTACGACTCGCCGGCACTCAGTCTGCCCCTCGCCCCGGCCGACTTCTACGGCACCCCTCGCGCCGGCACCATCGGCGCCTACGAATTCGTCGAAGAAAGTGATAAGTCAGAGTTATAAGTGACAAGTCAGAGTTATAAGTGACGAAGCGCCCCCCCGCTCCAAATTCAATTTTACATTCTAAATTTTAAATTCTTCACGGGGTGTGGGATTTTTTGCGTAATTTTGCGGCATGAAACTGAATAAGAAAGGTATAGTGGTCTACGGCGCGTCGTCGTCGGGTATCGATCAGAAATATAAGTCGCTTGCTCGCGAACTTGGTCGCCTCCTTGGCGAAAACGGCTTCAGCCTCATCAACGGCGGTGGCCGCGGTGGCCTGATGCAGGAGAGCATCGAGGGTATCATCGAGGCTGGCGGCGAGGCTACGGGCGTGCTTCCGCAATTTATGATGGACAAGGAGTGGAACCACCCAGCGCTTACCGAGACGATAGTCACCGAGGGGATGCACCCGCGCAAAGCGCTGATGGCAGAGATGTCGGTCGGGGCGATTGCTCTGCCCGGTGGCATAGGTACGCTCGACGAGCTCTGCGAGATTATGACCTGGCACCAGCTCGGCCTCTATCCTCACAAGGTAATCATACTCAACTACGAGGGTTTTTATGACCCGCTGATTGAGATGTTTGAGAAAATGCACAATCTTCATTTCATGCGCGACAACCGCAAGCTGTGTCATATCGTGACGACAGCTGCCGATGCCGTAAGACTGCTTCTCGACTGATGTATTTCCCTTTCTCCACTCACGCTACCGCAGCGGCTACTGACTCGCTTGCAGCGCCGGTCGAGGCTCGGCCCGCCATGGTGCACCGCGACGATGCGCCGCGCCTCACCCGCTCCGAGGCTGAGGGGGTGACCATAGGCGTGGTGCCCTACACGCGCGGCATCGAGCCTCATGCCCGCCCCATGCTGCCGGGCTACGACTCGGGCATAGCATGTCTGCTCATCGGGGCATTTCTGCTCATAGCCTTTAACCTGCGCCACTACACGACGATGCTCAAGAGCTTGCCGCGCGACCTCTTCTCGGTGCGCCGTCGCGACAATCTTTTCGAGGAGCACACTATGAACGAGACGCGCCTGCTGCTGTCGCTTATCCTGCTGCTGTGTCTTGACGTAGCAATCGTGGCCACGGCCTGCGTCACGGCGGCGCGGGTGGCGCCCCCCATATCCCACATCGCCACGATATTGCTTTTTGCCGTAGCGATGGGGGCTTATTACGTGGCGCAGCTGTGTGCCTACACCACGGTGGGAGCAGTGTTTGCCGACGCCGACGTGTCACGCCTGTGGCTGAAAGGATTCAACGCCTCGCAGAGCATACTGGGCCTTGCGCTGGTGGTCCCGGCGCTGGTGGTAGTCTTTGATCCGGCCTCGGTATTACCCGTGGCCATAGTGGCCGCGGCGCTCTATCTTATTGCCCGAATGATATTCATCTACAAGGGTTTTAGACTTTTTTACCATAAAATTAGCTCATTTGTCTATTTTATTTTGTATCTTTGCACCCTCGAAGTTGCGCCCCTATTTTTAATGGTGCGCGCCTATCGCTTCATCGCATTATAAATCACTACAACGCTAACACTTCCAAGCCCGTAACTGTCGTGAAAGTAAAGAAAGTATTGGTCTCGCAGCCACAGCCCGCCCAGGGCAAGTCGCCCTACTTTGACATAGCCGAGAAATATGGAGTGGAAATAGTATTCCGTCCCTTTATCAAAGTCGAAGGTCTCTCGTCAAAGGATTTCCGTCAGCAGAAAATCAATATTCCCGACTTCACCGCCGTGATCTTCACGGCGCGCACGGCCATCGACCACTTCTTCCGCCTCTGCGAAGAGCTGCGCATCAGCATCCCCGACACCATGAAATATTTCTGCACCACCGAGTCAATAGCGCTCTACCTTCAGAAATATATAGTGTATCGCAAGCGCAAGATATTCCACGGCAGCACCGGCAAGCTCGACGACCTCCTGCCCGCACTGCTCAAGCACAAGAAAGAAAATTTCCTCTACGCTGTGAGCGACGTGCACAAGGACGACACCAACGTGCTTGACACCAACGGCATAAAGTACACCAAGGCCGTGATGTACCGCACGGTGAGCAACGACTTCGGCCCCGACGAGGCATTTGACTACGACATGCTCATCTTCTTCAGCCCCTCGGGAATCGACTCGCTGCTCAAGAACTTCCCTGACTTCAAGCAGGGCGACATACGCATAGGCTGCCTGGGCGCCACTACGGCCAAGGCTGTGCGCGACGCAGGCCTGCGCCTCGACATAGAAGCCCCCTCGCCCCAAGCCCCCTCAATGACCGCCGCCCTCGACAATTTCCTTGCCTCGCAGCAGAAGGAAGAAGCTGAAGGCTAACCCCTTACATTTCGTAGCCGCGATGTCATCTCCCGCCCATCCCCTGCGCCTTTACAAGAAGGAAAAGTTGTGCAGCGAGATAGCCATCGCCCGCGTGTTTAACCGCGCCGACCCGGCCACCTCGTCGGCCTCGGCCTACCCGCTTGTAGCCTCGTGGCAGCTCAACACGGTGCGCACCGTCACGTGCCCTCGCTTCTTAGCGTCGATACCCAAGAAGCGGGTGCGCCACGCCGTGGACCGCGTGGGACTGCGCCGTCGGGTGCGCGAGGCCTACCGCCTCCACCGCCACCTCATCCCTAAGGACAAGCCCGTCGACATAGCATTTGTCTACGTAGGCAAGACCATCCTCCCCTACGCCGCCATCGAGAAAGCGATGACCCGACTGCTCGACAAAATCAATAAATCACTCCTCACTGACGGGCAATGATGACCACCCTACGGCAGATAGCGAGGCAGATATTCGTGCTCCCCATCAAGTTTTACAAAGGCTGCATCTCGCCCATGTTACCGCCCACGTGCCGCTTCACCCCGTCGTGCAGCACTTACGCGCTCGAAGCCATAATGAAGCACGGCATATTCCGCGGCACATGGCTCGGGATAAAGCGCATAATGCGTTGCCACCCGTGGGGAGGCAGCGGATACGATCCCGTGCCCTGACACAGCCAGCCTATGCCCCTTCCTGACACCCACACCCACCGCCGCGACGCAGCCGACGCCATCATCAACTATGACCCCACCGTCGACAGCTATACACCTGACCCGCGGCTGACCTATTCCGTAGCCGTACACCCATGGCGCGCCGACCTCGCCGACGAGGCTGTGCTCGCCCGCGTAGCCGCGCTCGCCCGCGAGGAAAATTTCGTAGCTATAGGCGAGACAGGGCTCGATGCACTTCGCGAGCCGGAAATGGAGGCTCAGGCAGCACTGTTTGAGTGGCATATACGCCTGGCCACAGAGCTGCGCAAGCCCTTGATAATCCATGCCGTAAGAGCGTGGCAGCAACTCATCGACATAAGCCGCAGCTTCCGCCCATTCTCCGCGCCATGGATCATCCACGGCTTCCGCGGCAAGCCCGAGCTCGCGCGGCAGCTCGTGGCGGCAGGGTTCAGCCTGTCGTATGGCGCGAAGTACAATCCCGCCTCCTTCGCCGCCACCCCCGTGGAGCGGCGCTACGCCGAGAGCGACGAAGCCACCCTGCCCTCGCTCCCCGGCCCGGTCAGCACGCTCTAAAAACCGGCGTCGATGCTTAAAAAAATATAATAAGGAAAAATTTCTTTAATAAAGATTCCATATACCGCGAAAAGTCATTATCTTTGCACTTGAAAAAGAAGGCCGAAGCCTCAGCCAAGCTTTTTCATGACATATAATCATCAATTACAGGACAATTAAAATATTAAAACCCAATAAAATAAATTCCACAATGAGTACAATTGATCTTTCACAGTATGGTATCAAAGGCGCCAAGGTGATTCACAATCCCTCTTATGAGCAGCTTTTCAAAGACGAGACCAATCCCGAGCTCACCGGCTACGAAAAGGGCCAGCTTACCGAGCTTGGTGCAGTCAACGTGATGACCGGTATCTACACCGGCCGTTCGCCCAAAGATAAATTTTTCGTAAAAGACGACACCAGCGCCAACTCTATCTGGTGGACCACCGAAGAATATAAGAACGACAACAAGCCCATCACTCCCGCCACCTGGGATGCCCTCAAGGCTATCGCCGACAAGGAGCTCAGCGACAAGACCCTCTATGTGGTCGACGCTTTCTGCGGCACCAACCCCGACACCCGTCTGGCAGTGCGCTTCGTGATGGAAGTGGCATGGCAGG
>CAYZFG010000092.1:0-8651 GCA_964477665.1 uncultured Staphylococcus sp. | reverse complement strand
AACGACCCCGAGATTACAAATCACGTGCTCTGGCCAACTGAGCTAAAGAGGCAATAAGTCGATGTACTCTACTGCTTTTCAGGAGCGTTTGTCCCTTAAAGCGATGCAAAGTTAGAGCATTTAATTTAATTGAGCAAACATTTTAACGATTTTTTTGACTAAAAATCTCAACATTTTTCACTCACTGCTGAATATCAGCCATTTAGCTGAATCGTCACTTTTCCTCGCGACGGGCCACCGATACGTGGATAAGGTCAAGACGCGTGGCGGTGCGCTCCTTGATGGTAAAGGATATATCGTCGATCTCGATGGTTTCGCCGGCGGCGGGGAGCGATCCGGTCTTGTAGAGGATATAGCCGGCGAGTGTCTGATACTCGTCGTCCTCGGGGATGTCGATGCGGTAATCGTCGCGCAGGGTGCGCACTTCTATACGGCCCGAGAAGTCATATTCGCCGGGGGCGGTCTCCACGGCGGTGAAGCTCGACTTGTCGTGCTCGTCCTGAATATCACCGAAGATTTCCTCTACGAGGTCTTCGAGGGTCACCATGCCGGCCGTGCCGCCAAATTCATCTACCACTATGGCCATCGAGCGCTTCTCGGCGAGCATACGCTTCATCATCACGGGGGCAAGGAGGGTCTCGGGAGCGTAGAGCACTTCCTTGATGCTCGCTTTCCAGTCGTGGGAGGGGTCAAAGAGCTCCGAGACGTGGATGTAGCCGAGAATAGTGTCGATGTCGTCGCGATAGATTATGATCTTGCTGCGGCCGCTCTGGGTGAAGAGCTGCGACAGGCTGGAGCGGTCAGTCTCGTCGATGTCCACGGCCACGAGCTCGTTGCGGGGCACCATGCAGTCGCGCAGGGGTGTGGTGGAGAAGTCGAGGGCGTTGTGAAATATCTTCACCTCATTTTCCACAGGTGCCACTTTCTCGGCATCGACGTCGTCAATAGTCTTTTCGAGATAGTTATTGAGCTCCGTAATCGACAGCACGCCCAAGTGCTGGTCTTCAGCCTTGACGCCGGCCAGGCGCATCAGCACCTTGGAAATCCATGCCGTAAACCACGAAATCGGGTAAAGGATGATATAGAATATATATACCGGAAGGGCGAAGAGCTTGAGCGAGGTATAGGGATTGATGCGGAATATCGACTTGGGTATAAACTCGCCCGTAAAGAGGATGACGAGCGTGGAGATGAGCGACTGCAGGGTGAGCACCACGGCCTGATTGTGGCTGATGTGGGCTTCGATCCAGGGTTCGAGCAACGCGGCTGCGCCCATACCGTAGACCACGAGCATGATATTGTTGCCTACGAGAATGGTGGATATGAAGAAATCCTGCTTGGAGTAGTAGCGGCCTATGATGCCGTTGATAAGTCCGCCGCGGCTTACGTCGAGACCTATGCGCACGCGGTCAGATGTAATAAAGGCTATCTCCATGCCCGAGAAGAGGGCTGAGAGCACGAGCGAGATGAGCGCTATGATGAGCCAGGAGGTGAGATCCATAGAGGTATATTATTGTGTTACGGAGTCGCGGCGGGCGGCGGGTCGATCAGAGGTGAAGGCGGCCGCGGGGAATATGCCTGATACGTCGCGTATGGTGTAGCGGGTGAGTTGTTCGTTGGAAGTGAATCCGTTGCCTTCGAGGGTCTTGTCGCGACGCTCGATGTGGATAAAGGAGTCAGAGTACACCTTGTGTTGCTTCTGATCCCAGAAGAGCTGATTGGTGAGAAATTTCTCGCCGGCTGTATTGCTGATATTCACGTGGCCGTCGAGGCGCCATAGCTGTCGCTCTTTAAAATATGTGGCGGAGTCAGCTCTCACGGTAGCTTCCACCTCCATAGCATCGCCGAAGCGCTCAAGCAGGAGCGACTCAGGGAAACGCCACACGGGATTTTCGGTCTCGTCATATACATACCACACCGGGGCGGTGATGCGGAAGCGGGTGATGCCGGAGTCAGAGATGAGCGTCTCTACGTTGCGCGTGAGCATGGTGGGGGTATGGGCGACGTCAATGTCGGTCATCCCCACGGGCTTGTCGTCGCTGCATGCGCCGACGGCGATTGCGATTAGTAGTATCAGCGGCAGGCGTTTCATCCTCGCGCAGCGTCAACGGATCTTGCTCTGGAAGAACCACAGCTGATTGAATGTGATTCCGAGCGTGATGTTATAATAGTTTTCAGTAAGGAGAGCCTGCGGGTAGGCGCGGCGGTGCATATACTCAAAGCCGAGGTTGATGACGGTCTTGGAGCTGATGGCGGGGAAGCCGAAGCCGCACGATACCCCGAAGCCGCGCACGTGGTTGTCATTGACCATCACATAATCGCGGTTGTAGTAGCCGCCTATGCGGTAGGCTGTGCGCTTGAAGAATCCGCCGCGGGGGTCGGGCACATAGGAGGCGCCGAGGCCCACACGGTAGCGGTCGTCAAACTTAGTCTTAGTGAAGCTGTCAAATCCCTTGAATTTCGCGTCGGCCCAGCTTTGATAGGTAAAGTCGGCCTCTACGGTCACGGAGTTCTTGTAATTCCACGCTATACCGGCGCCATACGATGCGGGGAGCGAATAGTTGCCCTTGAGGTCATGCTCATCCTCGCGGGTGGTCTCCTTATCGGCCGAGGTGTCATATTTCTGCACGTAAGTATTCCCGAGGAGTGTCTTCTCGGGGGCATAGGTGAAGCCGAGGGTGAGGGAATTATTGCGGTTGAAGGGGATGGTATACTGGATACCGGCGTTGAAGTGGAAATCCTGCACCTCCATCACCTGCTCAAAGAGCGAAGTGCTGCCGAGCTGGGTGGTGGCGTAGACGTCGTTGTAGACGTTGCCGAAGAGGTAGGAGAAATTAAAGCCCACGCGGAAATTCTTGAACGGTGTGAAACCCATGCCCAGGTAGAGCTGATTGAAACCGCCGGTACCTTGATGAGAGGATGCGCCGTTTTCTATCTCGTTGCCAAACGAGTATCCCACCGACGAGTAAGGTACCAGACCCACCGACATTCCCATCCAGCGGGTGATGGGGAAAGCCATGGTGACGTAGTCAAGACCGCCGCCGTAGTCGCTGCGCTTGCCGTCGACATCGCTCTGGTTGATGAAAGTGAAGTCGAGACCCATATCAAAGAGGAAGGTGAGCGAATCAGTGGCGGCATACGAGGCCGGATTCATCACATTGACCTGTCGGCCCGAGTGCATGGCGTAGCCCACGCCTCCCATCTGGCGCTGGGCGGTGGTGGCGTTTTCGCGGAGCTGTCCGTAGCCAAACATTGAGTAAGGGCTGTTGATCTGAGCCTGCGCGGGGAAGAATACCGCAATCAGGGCGGCGACTAAAGCGAGCTTAAATATTTTCATTATAGCGTAATATTCTGTATAGTCCGTTATCTACTAAGTGGGGCTCGGTCACCGGGTGGCAGTGACTGAGAAAAGGGGCGAGGAGATGACCGTTGCCACCGGTGAGCACCACAGCCATTTCGGCTCCGGCGGCGTGGCGGCGGAAATAGTCCACTGCGCCGGCCATGGCGAGCAGGCAGCCCGAGAGGATGGCCGAGGGGGTGTCGGTGCCATACACGGCGGGCTCTTCCCTATCCTCGGCGGGCGCGGCCACGAGCGGCAGTCGGGCTGTGAAGCGGTGGAGCGCCTGAAGCTGCATGTCGAGGCCGGGGGCGATGTTGCCGCCGCGGAATGTGCCGGTGGCGTCAAGGTAATCGATGGTAATGGCCGTGCCGGCATCCACCACCACTGTGTCGCGACCGGGAAATATCTCGGCTGCTCCGGCGGCTGCGGCTATGCGGTCCACGCCCAAGGTGGCGCGCGATACGTAGTCGATGCCTATGGGCACGGGGGTGAAGGGCGTGAGCTCGATCACCGCGTCGGCAAGCGGGCGGAGCTGCTCGGCAAGCGACGTGTCATATCCCGCCACCGAGGCCATGATGATACCGGCGAGCCGGCGTCCGGCGGTGAACGAGGTCACCGCTTCAGGGGTCACCTTTTCAATCGCGGTGCGGGCGATGAAGGCTTCATCGCTGCGCAGCGACATCTTGGCGACTGAATTGCCGTGGTCGATGGTGAGATATAACTTTTCCATTATCAAGCGGCAAAGTTACGAAATTGGGGTGGAGTAACCGAGGGCGCGGTAGTTTTTAACATTTATTTCGACTCGCGGGCACTCATGCGGGGTATCATGACGGAGGTGTAGATCTGCAGCGCACCGCCGGCGAGGGTGAAGGCGAGCCAGTCAGTGGCGCCGGCGCCGTTGATAAACAGAAATACCGCTCCGGTCACGAAAAAGAGGCCGCAGAACACGTCAAGGCGGTACAGGCGCTTGAGTCGCAGCGATGCTCCCTCGGGCACAGGAGTGAAGAGTTTGCCCAGAAGCACGAGCGCCGCGCCTGCGGCATATACGTAACGGGCGGCGGTCACGGCCACGTGGAGGAGCGGCAGGGCGGCCGCCACCATTAGTACAATAAGCCCGGCAGTGGCTACAGCCGGGGCGAGGGTGGATTTATTCAAAAATGTAGACATCTTCGTTGGGGTGTTGCATGTGATGCTGCTCGCGCACTATGCGCTCCATAGTCTCGCGGTCAGTGTCGAGCGAGGCGTTGAGACGGCGGTAGTAGTTGAGCGTGTCGAGCTCGTGGCGTATCTCGGTGGTGAGGCGGTCTATTTCCTTTTCGGCCTCGTAGGTATCCACTACCGAGTTTTCGTTGAAAAACATCACGAAAGCGGCCACGGCTATCGCGCCGAGGAGCGTGAACGAGAGATAGCGGCGGCACCATGCCATAAATTTTTCCATAGTCGGGTGAGGGTTGAGAGGGATTAACGGGCGAGTGCGTCGGCGATACGGCGGCAAGCTTTACCGTCGCCGTAAGGGTTAACGGCCTGCGACATAGCGGTGTAGACGGCTTCGTCGTCGAGCAGCGTCTGGAGATTGGTTACGATGGCTTCGCGGGAGGTGCCCACGAGTTTTACCGTGCCGGCATCGAGGGCTTCGGGGCGCTCGGTGGTGTCGCGCATCACGAGCACGGGTTTGCCCAATCCGGGAGCCTCTTCCTGAATACCTCCGCTATCGGTGAGTATCACGGCGGCCTGCTCCATCAGGTATACAAACTTGAGGTATTCGAGCGGCTCGATGAAAAATATGTTGGGATACGCCTTGAGGTCGTTGCCAAACACTTCGGCAATTGGGCGGCGAACATTGGGATTCAGGTGCATGGGGTACACGAAGTCCACCTCGGGATTGGCCTCGGCGAGCTGCTTGATGGCTGTGCAGATGTTGATGAAACCTTCGCCGAAATTCTCGCGACGGTGGCCGGTGATGAGCACCAGGCGGCGACCTGCAGCAAGGCGATCGGTGTCATAACCGTCGGCCACGAGGGCATCGTGGAGATTGCGGCGGAGAGCCTCATCGCCCTTGATTTTGTCCACCACCATGTAGAGCGCGTCGATTACGGTATTGCCCGTGACGGTGATTGACTCGGGAGCCACGCGCTCGGCCACGAGATTAGACTGCGACAGGGGCGTGGGGGCAAAGTTGTAAGTAGCGATGCGCGAAGTAATCTGGCGGTTTATTTCCTCGGGCCAGGGGGAATATATATTATATGTGCGGAGGCCGGCCTCTACATGTCCCACCGGGATGCGGCGGTAAAATGCAGCGAGGGCGGCGGCAGTGGAGGTGGTGGTGTCGCCGTGCACGAGCACCACGTCGGGGTTCTCGGCGTCGAGCACGTCGCGCATTCCGGTGAGCACGCGGGCGGTGACGTCATAGAGATCCTGACCCGGCTTCATGATATTGAGGTCATAGCGGGGAGTGATGTCAAATATCTCAAGCACCTGGTCGAGCATCTCGCGGTGCTGTCCGGTGACGGTGACTATAGTCTCAAACTCGGCCTCGCGCGCCTGGAGATGCTTCACCAGAGGAGCCATCTTTATGGCCTCGGGGCGAGTACCGAATACGAGCATTACTTTTTTCATTATAGCTGATAACGGGCTGAATGTGAGAGAATAAGTTAGAGCTGCCCCGTGTAGAGCTTAAAGGCGTAGAGCAGGTAAGACTTCAGGCGCGGCAGGCGCATGGGGGTAGCGTAGAAGCGATAGAGAAACTCCAGGTTGTGATTTCGCCACCAGCGGGGAGCACGCTGCTGATGACCGGTGTAGACGTCAAAACTCCCGCCCAGACCCTGATAGATGGCGCCGGGGTGGAGGCGCTTCATCTCGGCCATGAGTATTTCCTGGCGGGGCGAACCCATGGCCACGAAGACTACGTCGGGCGCAGTCGAGGCCACGTCGGCTATGAGCTTCTCGCGCTCGGCACCATCGGTGATAAATCCGTCGCGGAAGCCGCGTATGTCTATATCGGGGTAAGTGTCGCGGAGCTTTTCCACCACCTCATCCACCACGCCGGGCTTTCCGCCCACGAAGTAAAATGACTTTTCGGCGTGGAAGCGGTCGATAATCTTGAGCCAGAGCTCGCAGCCGGGGATTCTTACGGCCTCGCCGTGACCCTTGAAATGCAGAGCCTTGACGGCACCTGCGCCGTCGCAATAGCCTATGTTGTCGTTGATTATCTCCACTAATTGCGGGCCGGCGTTGACCACCTTCTCGGCATTTACAGCCACGAGTATAGCGGGATGGGCATCCACGTAGTCAATCAGCGCCTCGGGTGAGGTGAAGTTGTACACGTTGATGCCTTTGAGAGCTACAGATGTGAGTTCAGGCTTTGGCTCGGGCATAGGAAAATAGAGTTACTCTACAAGGAGTAACGGCACCGGGCGCAAAATATTGTAAAAAGGGCTGCGAAATTATGCCTTGCCGTCAAAAAGACCGCAAAAATCGAGTATCACCTTACCGCTTCCGGCGGCGGGGAGGCTGCGGAAGGGGGTGTGGCCGGTGAGGAAAGCCACGATGTCGGCGGCGGCAAATGCCTCGGTGGCGGCGGTGAGGGCAAATTTCGGATGAGACTGTATATTAGGCTCTACGACAAGGAATTCGGCGTCGGCAGCGGCGCGGCTCATCACGTCGGCGGCTATCTCGGCAGCGGGCGATTCGCGCAGGTCATCGATATCGGGCTTGAACGCAAGACCCATCAGCGCCACGCGGGGATTACGGCCGTGGTCGATACGGAAGCGGAGTATGGCGTTGACGATCTTCTCGGCGCTCCACTCGGCCTTGTAATTATTTACGGCGCGGGCATCGGCTATCAGGCGCGACTCCTCGGGATAAGCGGCGGTGATGAAGTAGGGATCCACGGCTATGCAGTGACCGCCCACTCCGCAGCCGGGGCGGAGGATGTTGACGCGCGGATGCTTGTTGGCCAGTGCGATAAGCTCCCACACATTGATACCGGCGCGGTCGCAGATGAGCGACAGCTCGTTGGCAAACGCTATCTGCACGTCGCGCGAAGAGTTTTCAGTGAGCTTGCACATCTCGGCGGTGCGGGCATTGGTGGCGTGGAGGTCACCCTTCACGAAGTGGCGGTAAAACTCCTTGGCAGCGGCAGTTGAAGTCTCGTCGATGCCGCCTATCACGCGGTCGTTATGTACGAGCTCGTAGATTACATTGCCGGGGAGCACGCGCTCGGGGCAATATGCTATCGAAATCTTACCCTTGAGCTCGGGACGGAGCGAGAAAATAAGGTCGGCCATCTTCTCGGTGGTGCCCACGGGCGAGGTTGACTCGATGACGAAAAGGTTACCCTCGCGCAGGAAAGGAACCACGCTGCGGGTGGCAGCCTCAACATAAGATATATCAGGCAGGTGGTCGCCCTTGAAAGGAGTGGGGACCACGATAAAAAATGCGTCGGCAGGAGCAGGAGTGAGGGCGGCGTGGAAAGTTCCGGCGGCGAGCACTTCGCGCAACAGGTCTTCCATTCCCGGCTCGATGATGTGAAGATGACCGGCATTGGTCTGCTCGACCACAGCCGGGTTAATATCTACGCCGAGAACGTTTACGCCGTGACGGGCGGCTATGATGGCGGTGGGCAATCCTATATAGCCCAGTCCTATAAAGCAAGCGTTCATTAATGATATTTCAGATTAAAGTCCCGCAAAGTTACGAAATAATTACCAAACTTTTACCCCTTTGCCCCAATTTCTTCATCGCCCCCGCGATTCTTTATTAGCACAAGCCGTTGTCACGGTGCAAAAGTCATCCCGCCGGATGTAGGGACGTCGCTGTGCGACGTTTCCATGATGAGCCGATGGTAACTTATTGCGTGACAATATAATAGACTATTGCTATTCCTAAAAACGTCGCACAGCACCGATCCTTTACCCACAAAAGGAATGCCAAAATGGCGCCCGCAAGGTCGCCGATTGTAGCTGCTCGGCACGGCTCTTTAATCGGCGGCCTTCGGACGCCATTGATTTTATTATCAACACGTTCCCCGAACGCCTCCGCTGAGCTCCGGCAGTCGGGGCTACGAGTAATTCGGCGACCTCCGGGCGCCTTTTCTGTGCTTGAAATAACGTGTGGTAGCTTCCAGCCCTCATCCGCAGTGGTTGCGGGGCGGTGACGTAATCGGCTTGCCGCTTTGCGTTGCGAAGAATGGTGTGTCGGGCGTAGGGACGTCGCTGTGCGACGTTTCCGGGAGGTGCAATAAGCTATCATTCTGTCACGCAGCAAGTTACCACCGGCTCTTCGAGGAAACGTCGCACAGCGACGTCCCTAC
>CAYZFG010000091.1:0-8737 GCA_964477665.1 uncultured Staphylococcus sp. | reverse complement strand
CTGTGCAACAATTCATTAAATTATTTTTTCATTCGATTGTGTCAAACTTCCGTACAAAATCCCCCTCACCGAGTATGAAAAGTCAAAGGTCAGAGTTATGAGTTATAAAGTCAGAGTTATAAGTTATAAGTTATAAGGGATAGTGAATGGTGAATAAGTGGTTGCTTCGCAACAAGCCGGGTCAACGATGCCTATCCTCCACCCCCACAACCTCGCCCCCTCTTATTCACTATCAACTATTCGCTATAACTTATGTAAAATTTTCCGCTAATCTTGCATTGTAATATTTTAAGTATTAAATTTGCAATTCATTGATACTATTTTCCCACTATGCCCGGCTTTGAAATCTCATTGGCGCCAAGCGTCCACACAGATGGTGACGGTTACCGCCACCTGACAGAGATTTACAGCCTCGCAAAAAGTCAACCGGAAAAAGACATAAGGATTGTCTTCAATCAATGCTCGGAATTTGAGGCTAACTTAGCTGCAGTCCTCGGGGCTATACTTACTGATCTGAAAGCCGAAGGCTACAATATTTACCTCACACTTCCTATAGCTCTGAAAGTAAGGCGCAGTCTTTCGAGATGCAAGTTCTTGAAAGCTTTCAAGACGCACTCCAACTCTATGGAGAAGGAAAACTACCTTGAATATCAGGTGTTTTCTCCGGAAGAAAGCGCACGGTTCAAGTTGTATGTAGAAGAGCAGTTGATGCATAAGCAAAAATTTCCTGCTCATTCCGAGATGGCCGGTAAACTGATACAAGAGAGTATTCTTGAAATCTTTGTCAATGCAGTTGAGCATGGTCGTTGCCATCACATATTTTCATGCGGTGAATACGTAGCTAACCCGCCGAGCCTCAACATGACAATCGTTGATCGCGGATATACCATAAAGCGCACTGTCAACGACTTCATGAACAGGAAATCAATGCCACTGCAACTCGGAGCCTGTCAATCGATACATTGGGCTCTCGAAGAGGGACACACTACAAAAGATTTCCCCGGCGGCCTGGGCCTTTCCCGCCTGAAAAGTTTTGTAAATGCCAACCATGGCAGCATGCAGATTGTTTCAGACCATGGAATGGTAGAGTATCGAGACGGAAAATATCTGGATTACGAATTTGACATCCCCTTTGAAGGGACTATCGTCACTATGAAATTCAATCTCGATACACAGAAATACTATATAGCAAAAGAAGAATTAATCAATTTAGACAACCTACTCTAATCATGCTTGAAATAAAAATTATCGACGAAGTTTCGCTCCGACAGGGTGCTACCCCAGACGAAGGCATGCCCATATACACCAAGATTATTGACTGCCTCGAAAAGGGCGACAATGTCACACTTGATTTTGATCAGGTAGAACTGGTCACCACGGCTTTTCTTAATGTCATAATAGGGCGTCTGTACGAAAAATATACAGGCGATGAGCTAAGTCAACGCGTCAAATTCCGCAATCTCACCCAGGGCATTGCTTTGCGCATCAAGGCTGTAGCAGATACTGCTAAAGCATATTATAAGCAGCAGGAACTCTATAACAACGATATCGAGACAGCTCTATATGGCGCGAATTGAACACATCAAAGATTATCGGGTAAAATCAGGAGACAGTTTTTTCTTTGACAACAACGTATGGATGCTCCTATTCTCATCGGCCGTATCCAACTCCCGACTCCGTGACCAGCAAATATACGGCTCACTGTTTCGTGACATTCAGAGTGCCGGAGCCACTATTTTCACCAATGCCCTCGTAGCATCGGAATACGTGAATACCAACCTTCGTTTAGGCTTCAGCCGCTGGCAGAGAGAGCCCGGCAATTCCGCTTTCAATAGTTTTAAGCTCCACTATCGCCCCACCGAGGCTTTCCGTAACTGGAGAGATGTGGTATATGCCGAGCTCGGAGATATACTAAGAGTATCGTTCAGGAAGCCAGACGATTTCAACGCCATTGAGCCTACGCAACTTCTCGACGCTACGGGTGAAACAATGGATTTTAACGATGCTTATTTCGTAGCATACTGTAAGCTCAACAATCTTATCCTCGTCACCGACGATCGAGATATGTTTGACACCCCGCTCGATCTCACCATCCTTACCAAATAGCCTCCCACCTATCCCCTATTCACTATCCCTTATAACTTATCACTCTGACTTTATACTTGAAAAAATGGGGATTTTCGGGGAAAATGTCGTAACTTTGCCCACACATTTCATCCTCGTTAATATTTTCTTAAATTATAATAAATGAAATCGTTACACATTGCATTAGCTTTCGCAGCCTCGGCAGCAGTTGCCGCCGTAAGCTGTCAGGGCTCTCGCGCCGAACACATGAAAAGTCTCAATCAAGCTTATTTTGACTCCACAGTGACTGCCGGCGAAGATTTCTACACCTTCGTCAATTCGGGCTGGGAGAAGGCTCATCCCCTCACCGCCGAGCATGCCCGCTACGGCCAGTTCAACATCCTCAACGACTCGTCAGAAGAGCGCGTAAAGCAGCTCATCCTCCATCTTGGCGACCGCAATCCCCAGCCGGGTACCGTCGACTTCAAGGTGTGGACAATCTACAGCCAGGCTATGGACTCCGCCCGCCGCAACGCCGAGGGCGCTGCTCCCATTCAGGCTCACCTGCAGAAGATCGAAAACACTCCCCACGAGGAGATGACCGACCTCTTCTTATGGATGCACGGCAACTACGCCAGCCCTCTCTTCGGTGCCGGCCCGATGGAAAACCTCAGCAATTCTAATGAATATGCCATGTACGTATCGGGCGGCGGCCTCGGTCTTGGCGACCGCGACTACTACCTCGAAAACGACGAGCGCAATACCGAGGTGCGCGAGGCTTACAAGAAGCTCATCGTGGCTCAGATGAAGAATGCCGGGCTTGAAGAGGCCGACGCTCAGCGCATCATGAACAACGTAATGAAGATCGAGACCTCGATTGCTGAGTCGGCCATGACCCGCGAGGAGTCGCGCAACATCGTGGCTATGAACAATCCCCGCACATTTGCCCAGCTCAAGACCGATTATCCCAACATCCCTTGGGATCGCTTTTTCATCGAGACTATGGGCATCGAGTCGCCCGACACCGTGATCGTAACCGAGCTCAAAGGTCTTGCCAAGTCTAATCAGCTCTTTGCCTCGCTCAACGACCGCGAGCTCAAGGACTATTACCTCTGGAAATACGTGGCTCAGGCAGCTCCCACTCTCTCCGACGCCTTCACCGACGCTTCATTTGAGTTCAATAAGGTGATGAGCGGCGTGCAGGAGCAGCGTCCCCGCTGGAAGCGCGCCCTCGGCGCCACCGAAAGTGCCCTTGGCGAGGCCGTGGGTCAGCTCTACGTGGAGAAATATTTCCCCGAATCGTCCAAGCAGTATATGCTCGGCCTTGTAGAGAATCTCCGCGAGGCTCTTGGCGAGCACATCACCAATCTTGAATGGATGACTGACTCTACCAAGGCGCAGGCCCTCAACAAGCTCAACGCTTTCACCGTGAAGATCGGCTACCCCGACAAGTGGAAAGACTACACCTCGATGGAAATCGACCCCGCTCTGAGCTACTACGAGAATATGCACAACGTATCAATGTGGCACCAGCGCGACCTCTACTCCAAGTGGGGCAAGCCCGTCGACAAGACCGAGTGGGGCATGACTCCTCAGACCGTCAACGCTTACTACAACCCCATGGCCAACGAGATCGTATTCCCCGCAGCCATCCTTCAGGCTCCCTTCTTCGACCCCGAAGCTTCCGACGCTGAAAACTACGGCGGTATAGGCGTGGTAATCGGCCACGAGATGACTCACGGCTTCGACGACCAGGGCCGCAACTTCGACGCTCAGGGCAACATGACCGACTGGTGGACAGCCGAAGATGCCAAGGCATTTGAGGAAAAGACCAAAGGCCTCATCGCACAGTTTGACGAAGTGGAAGTGCTCCCCGGCCTCCACGCCAACGGCCAATACACCCTCGGCGAAAACATCGCTGACCAGGGCGGCCTCCGCGTGGCTATGACCGCATTCCTCAACTCGCAGAAAAAGAAAGGCGTGGACGTAGACTCCGAGGAAGCCAAAATCGACGGATACACCCCCGCTCAGGTATTCTACATGAACTACGCCAACCTCTGGGCCAACAATATCCGCGAGGCTGAAATACGCTCTCTCACCACCGGCGACGTACACTCACTTGGCCGCAACCGCGTCAACGTGACACTGCGCAACCTCGCTCCCTTCTTCGAGGCATTCTCCATCAAGGAAGGCGATCCCATGTACCGTCCCGAGTCAGAGCGCGTCGTGATCTGGTAATCCCTCCTTCTCCCCATCACATCCCGGCCCCTCCACTGGAGCCGGGATTTTTTATCGTAACAAGCCATAATACGCAGAACTGTAACTTACAAATTTGCACAACCGTTGTAGGGACGTCGCTGTGCGACGTTTCCAGGAAGTGCAACAAGCTATTATACAGTCACACGATGAGTTACCCTCGACCCTTTTGAAAATTTCGCTCAAGAGCGACTATCATTTATCATCAAATGTAAGTGCCACACTAATTCATATGCAAAAAGGGCGCCCGTAGGTCGCCGAATTACTCGTAGCCACGGCCACCGTAGCCTTGCGGAGGTGTCCGCGGAACGTGTTGATAATCTATCATATGGCGCCCCGAAGGCCGCCGATTAAAGAGCAGTTTCAAGCAGCTACAATCGGCTACCTACGGGCGCCTTCTGTATTATATATTACATTCGCCTACAATGTCATCATCGCCCTTTCATTCCCCCGATTGCTATTCGTTCACACCTGTGTTCTTCTGATATTCCGCAATTTTTATTCTATAATTTACTTTAGCCCTACACATATAACATTTTTTTGTATCTTTGCACAGAATCGCCCTACATCAAAGAGTTGATGACTGTGTGATTCATACATATAAAGGTGTTATTGAAATTTTATCTTCGGTTCTCTAACTTGGTCGTCTGAAAACTGCATGAAGATGAGATTGGCAATAGCACCTGCATCGGTAGCTTATCCCTGTCGCGAACGACAGCTTAGAGCTATATCGGTGTGGGGCTATTGTTTTATCCATGCAGTTAGGTAGACCAAGACCTGAGACCGGATAAGACAAGATACATTCCTCACACCTTTTATTTTTTTCTATATAAAAACGCCTTTTCAAGGGAGGATGAGAGAAGGCCACAATATGATCAATATGGATCCTATAGTCAAATCACAATTTCTCAGCCTCTATTGCATGGTGCTGGCCGATGGCATTATAGATGCCCTCGAAATGGAAAAACTCTACAAAATCGGGACGGAACAATATGGTCTTTCGCAAGCAGATATCACCGCCGCGGTGAGAGATGCCGGATCTTCATTTATCTTCCCTAATTCTTTCCGCGACAAGATACAACTCCTTATGAATCTTGCTGAAATTGCATTAGCCGACAATGATATTGACCCTGCTGAAAAAGCACTAATGAGAAAATACATTATCAAAATGGGCTTTCTCGAAGCAAATGCTGAGCAGATCTCTGAATTTATTTTCGATTCTGTTCAGAAAAAACTGACACTTGAACAAGTACTTACCTTTATTTCTAACAACTAATCATGGCATCATTATCACAACTATTTACCACGACACCTACGCAGTCCGTGCCCCAGCAGCAAAGCCAACACACCATACTTGAAGGAGAAACTTATACTTTCTATGGTACACGTGTCTGCGGATTAGTAACTGCAAGTCCGCAGGCTCTTGGTGCTTTTCTGCCCAAAATATATAACCTCGAAAAGAATCGCCAGCAAAACAATGACGAGCTTCAGGAGGAATTAAAAAATCAAAGAAAACGAGATATTGACGCTCTTACTCATAAAATTGAACAAGAAAAAGCAACTATTGAGCATCTTGCAAATGGAATAGCAGAGGACAAGCGTAAGATCGAGGATGCACACGAAAAGCTTGTAGATGCTAAATCCAAGAACGGTGAAGTCAATAAGAAAACGAGAGTGAAACTGATCATTGGCATAGTTATACTCACTATACTTACTCTATATCTTTTCATATTTTACAGCTCTACATTCTTCTCTGCATTCTTCCGTACTTTCGACGGAAGTGTAAACGTGGGAGAGGCTATGTTTTATGCTAATTCTATTTATGACTCCTACAACACCGGCTTATGACAGCTTCTATTCATAATCAGCGCACCCATTATATTTATGGGTTTAGGATATACGCTCCACTATTTCACCATTCAGGAATCGTGGACGAAATATTTAAAAATCACTGCAGTTATTATCGTTACGTTCGTTTTTGACTGCATCCTTGCCTATCTCATCGCTAAGAAAATCTATGATTATTGGGTGCTCACGCAGAGGGGAGAGTTTCCTCCTTTTGATTTTAACGAAGCTATCACCGATATAAATGTATGGGCTGTAATATTCTGTGGCTTCATCGTATATGTGATATGGGGTATTGTATTTGATATGACTATTACCGCTTACGGTGACCTACGTTCAAACGAAAAAGAGATACGTCTTCTTAACTCAAAAATCGAAAACTTAAATTCTGACATTGCTGAAAAGAAAAATGAGATCATTGACTGCAATGGTAGAATAGCTACTAACCAACATGAAATAGACTCAATAAACCGAATGTTAGCCTCCACAAAACAATTTAATCCTCAGGAAATCAAGACTGCACTCAACGACTTCTTTGCAGGATGGTTGACAATGATGAATACCCTTAATCGCACCAGTGCCGATCAAACCCAAGCACATATCATTTATAAGCAAGCGATACAGACTTTAGAATTATAATCAGCAATACAGACTTTATTTACTTAATTCCCTATTATATCAATGAAAACTATTAAAGTAATCTCTCTCTTTCTAATATTAGGTTTTTCTATTATCTTATTAGATAGTTGTTCCTGCAATTCAAATATAGGAAACGATGAGAAACCCTTACCGATTAACCTGTCAGTTTTTGTAGATCTTTCTGATCGCATCGTTCGGCCAAATCAGTCTCAGATTGAGCGCGATACAGCTATTGTAAATCATCTAATCGACTACTTTATTGATGCCTCTTATACCGGAGGCAAACTCCCATCCTCCAAAAACAGATTCAATGTGTTCTTCTACCCGGCGCCTACCGATGGCTCAGTGGCAACATTGGCAAAAGGACTAAACGTAGATTTATCAAAATTACAACCGGGTGAAAAGAAAAACCAACTTGACGAGATGAAAAAAAATTTCGATACAAATCTCTCTCAGATCTATTCCTTAGCCATAAAAGACAAGCAATTTATCGGATGTGATATTTGGGGGTTCTTTACTGACAAGAAAGTCGACAATCTATGCATGTTGCCGGATTACCGCAATATACTCGTAATTCTGACCGATGGTTACCTCTATCACATACAAAATAAAAAGCAGGAAGGAAATGCTTACTCCTATCTGAATTATCAAAATCTACCACTTCCCGGAACTTCCTTGATTGTTGGTCGAGACGGCTTGCAAGATCTTGAAGTGCTTATGCTAGAAGTCAATCCCAATAAGATTGACCAACTTCGTACTATGGAGGATATCATCGAAAATTGGTTGAAAGGTATGGGCGTAGAACATTATATGGTCGCAGGAACCGACCTCCCTTCTAACACTGCCAATTATATACGAAATTTCTTGAATAACTAATTATTTAGTACATCCCCCACATCCCGGCCCCACCCAGGAGCCGGGAATTTTTTTGCAACCTTTCGCGGCGCGGGGATGTTATTGTAATAAAAACTGTAACTTATGGAAACAACTGCCGAAAAAGATCTCGTAAAGAAATTTGAAGAAAAAGTAGCCGATGACCTGCGGGCGTTCCTTCAGAAAAAGGAAGCCCTTGACGCGCATGTACCCGAGTGCCCCGACGTGGAGGAACGCTGGAGCGAAATAGCACGCGCCTATATGCCCGACGGTGCCCGCGAATTTGCTCAGTACCCCGTAGTGTCGCTCGGATGGATGATGCTCATAGGTATGGCCTTGGCCTACTACTGGGACACTGACTGGGAACGCTACTCCAAGGAGAAAGATCTCTACGAAAAGCTCCGCGACATGCGCGGATATGACAATATGGACGAGGCCGTAGTGCAAGACCTTCTCGGTTACCGCGACGAAGCAGCTGAGAAAGTGACCGAACTCGTGGCCGAATGTGCCTCGCGTGTCTACTCCCTCCTCAGCCACGAACACGTAGAGCCCGGCACACAAGCCGCCTTAGGCTGCTATATCGCCGCCCTCCATCAGCTCTACCTCGCCGGCATGGCCATGGAGCTCAACGCCCTCGGCTACCACATGACCCCTCTGCAAAGCAACTGACCCCACACTATTATTACCCCCCCCACACACGTCAAAAACGCAAAAATCATTTGGTGGTGTGGGGGATTGTACGTAATTTTGTACTGCGCGAGGCGCAATGGTACAATTTGTTGATTATCAAGATTATGCCGGCCCCACTCTGCGCGACGAAATCCGCGATGTGGTGGCGGGAGGAATAGCCGCATTAGGGAAGATAGCCGACCTTCTCCGCAATCCCGATTCTGCCCGCGCCGTGGCCGACGCCCTCGTAAAAGAAGACCCCGAGACTGGAGCCGCCACCCTCAACATCCCGTGCCAGATAAAGCTACCGTAGTCAACATCTTCACCGCCCTCTCAGCGATCCTGAGCAAATAAAAGCAGCGGCTGTCTAAAAAGATTTGCACTACGATTG
>CAYZFG010000090.1:0-8772 GCA_964477665.1 uncultured Staphylococcus sp. | reverse complement strand
AACTGTGCAACAATTCATTAAATTATTTTTTCATTCGATTGTGTCAAACTTCCGTGACAAAGATCCTGTAAAGGAGCAGGAGGCTGACGATTTCGCTTCCACATGGATGAATAAATGACCTTCCGCGACATTATTGTTGGTCATCATGCTTGCTATTTTAATAGAAATGTGCTAATTTTGCGGGCAGAAATCTACTCAAATATTCTACTGAAATGAGAAAAAATATTGTAGCGGGCAACTGGAAAATGAATACCACCGTGCCCGAAGGCGTTAAACTCGCTAAGGAAGTCAACAAGGCTCTCGAAGGTAAGGACGTGAACTGCGACGTAATCATCTGCGTGCCTTTCACTCACCTCGTACCCGTCAACGACGCTATCGACCCCGCAAAGCTCGGCCTCGGTGCTGAAAACTGTGCCGACCATCGCAGCGGCGCTTACACCGGCGAAGTTTCAGCCCCCATGGTTGCTTCTACCGGCGCTAAATATGTAATCCTCGGCCACTCAGAGCGTCGCCAGTATTACGGCGAGACTTCCGAGACTCTCAAGGAGAAGGTGGCTCTCGCTCTCGAAAACGGCCTCACTCCTATCTTCTGCATCGGCGAGGTTCTTGAGCAGCGCGAAGACGGCTCTTATTTCGACGTGGTTAAGAAGCAGATCGAGGAAGCTCTCTTCAACCTCTCGGCTGAAGATTTCTCAAAACTGATTCTCGCTTACGAGCCCGTATGGGCTATCGGTACCGGCAAGACCGCTACCGACGATCAGGCTCAGGAAATGCACGCTTTCATCCGCAAGACTATCGAAGACAAGTATGGTAAGGAAGTTGCCGAAAACACTTCGATCCTCTACGGCGGCAGCTGCAAACCCTCCAATGCCAAGGCTCTCTTTGCCAAGCCCGACGTTGACGGCGGCCTCATCGGTGGCGCCTCGCTCGAAGCTGAGTCGTTCATGGGCATCGTGACAGCTTTCTGATTTTAGCATAACCGTTTTTTCGATGAAGGATGTATAAGGGCAGGCCGTATCAAGGCGCCTGAGCATCCTTCATCGATTGATATTCTTAGAATTACGCATGAATTACCACTCTCTGATCGCACTGGCTGCCGCTGTCGCTGCCGGGATTCCGGTTGCTTCGGCCCAGAAAGAGACTCCCAACATCGTGGCTCACATCATGGCCGACAGCACTAATTCCGTAGTCCAGCCGGCCGCGCTTTATCAGCGCCTTGTATTTGTAGCTGAGGATGAGCCTTCGCGAGAAGCTTCAGCTGCCGCTTCGGGCGATGCTGCCGCCTCGACCGGTTCACATCAGGCCGGATTCAGAGTGCAGGTGTTCAGCGACAACAATACACGCACCGCCAAAAACGAGGCACGCGCCAAAGCCCGTCAGGTATCGGCCCGTTTCCCTCATCTCTCCACCTACGTCAGATACACTTCCCCCTACTGGCGCCTGAAGGTGGGCGATTTCCGCACCCGTCAGGAAGCCGATGAGGCGGCCGAGCAGTTGCGTAAGGCGTTTCCCGCTTTCAGCAAGGAGATAAGAGTGGTACGCGACCGAATCAATCTTTCCGATTAATCATTATGGACATTGAGGTTACTGATACCGAGAAAAAGATTGCCGGGCACATCTCGGAAATAATCAAACTGCTGGGCGAGGACGTCAACCGTCAGGGTCTCGTCCGCACTCCACTGCGCGCTGCCCGTGCGCTTTACTATGCCACTCGCGGCTACCGTCAGGATCCCGACAAGATTATCAATCAGGCTATCTTTACCCACGAGGGCTCGCGCATGGTAGTGGTCAAGGATATAGAGTTTTACTCGCTCTGCGAGCACCATATCCTTCCGTTCTTCGGTCATATTTCCATCGGCTACATCCCCCACGGCAATACTATAGGACTGAGCAAACTCGCCCGCATCGTGGATTTCTATGCCCGCCGCCTGCAGGTTCAGGAGCGTCTCACGGCTCAGATATGCCACCTCGTTGCCGATAAGCTCAATGCTGAAGGTGTAATCGTAGAGTGCACCGCTCACCATCTGTGCATGAAGATGCGCGGTGTAGAAAAGCAGGACAGCACTACCACCACCGTGGAGGTCGATGGCCTCTTTGTAGACTCAGCCGAGCTCCGCAATGACTTCTATCGTGCTATAGGACACCTGTAATCACTTAATGCTCAGGTTTCTATTCCTTGCCACGGTCAGCATAATCGGTCTGCCGCTCTATGCTCTGTGCGTATTGTTTTTGCTCGCTTTAGGCAAAGTTTTAGGCTGGAGCTACGTCGACGCATCAGTTTACGTATGTGAGTACTTTCAGCCGCTGTTTACCGCCGCAGTCGCGCTGTTATTTCTGTGTTTCGCTGTCAAGAAAATCATCTTGCTCATCAAGTGTAAATCAGGGATAAAGACGGCTTTACTCTCCTTATTTTCTGCTACTTATATTGCCACTATTTACTACTGCGTCAATGAGTTTTTCCACCGTATCGCCTCTTACAAGGGATTGACGAATCAGGAAATATTTGATTTCGTAGTCTCAAAATTGAGTCGTATGGCGCAAGGCGCTCCCGAGGGACATTTCTATATCGTAAACGAGCACGTATCTTACGGCTACGTGATGGCTAATATGGAGGTCTACATTCTGCCCATATCCATTGTGCTCATCTGCGGGTTTATCCAGTGGAGAATCACACGCCGCTTACAATAGACTTTTTGGCACCTTAAAATTTTGATTTCAGCGTAATTATGCATATATTTGCGCTTGAAATTCCTCATATTGTTTTACTACTTACTCCTCAATACCATGAAATTAAAACAAATACTCTTTCTTTCAATCTTATTCGTATCGTCACTTCTCTCGGCAGCGCAGGATAATTCACAAGGCGGTGGTCAGAAATTCCGTCTCTATGACCTTGAATATCAGATCATGCCCATGATTGTCAACGCCGCCATCCCAGGCGAACTCAATGAAGAGGCGCTGCTCGATGTGACACCGGTAATCAATTCTCTCGCAGAGGCTTACAATCTTCAGCTCGAATTCAATCCCGCCGACATCAAGGCCGAGCCTTTTGTGCGCGGCGATGCGCGAGGTGTAGTCTACACTTTTCCCGAACCTGTCAAGATGCCGCAGGCCAAGTATGGCGCCGTAGTTTTCGTCAGCGTGACCGAAAACAGGTACCTCACTCTCGAATCGTCAATAAACTTCGGCGAAGGCGAATCAAAATGTTGGGTGCTCGGCGAGACTATGGCTCCGGGCGTTCATCGCAATTTCGGCATCGTGCCTGACTGCGATTCACCCGCTGCCTTCGTCGACCTGCTCGAAAAGGCCGGCAAGTTGAAATCAGCTAATGATGACACCGATGAAAGCACCTCTATCTCCATTGAAGAAAATAAATAAAGCCATAATACATTCATGAAAAATCATTATCTAAGTATTGCTGCGGCAATGCTCTGTGCTATGACCCCGCTTGCGGCGTCGGCTGCCATTGAAGGTAGCCTTGATCCGGAAAGCGTGGTCGAGAAATGGTCAGATGATTCGACCTTCCCCATGGTATTTGACATCAATTTCAGCGACACTTCGTGGCCCGACACGTGGACCAAGGAGACGGGTCGCGACTGCCCGGAGTGGACCGACGGCGGCTACGTCAACGCCATCATCAACACCCGTGTCAATCCCGACGGCACGGTAGAATACCCGGTAGTGTTCCACAACTGCGTGTTTGCCAACAAGAAATCTTACAACGGATTTGCCGGCGCTACGGCCGCTTTCTCTCGCCAGTATTATCTCGGCGATAAAGCCACGGGCAACGCTCCCTATATCAACGACTGGAAAGCCGCAGGGCATACCCAATATCTTGAAGATAACATCACTTACGATAATAAAAATCGCCCCACTTACGGCGAGGCCGGATTCGTGCAGATGTGCCGCAACGCAGCCATCAATGATGCCGACGGCAACCCCGTCTCGCTCCACGGCTGGATGGAAATTGACCATATTCCTTACGTTGACCGCGTGCAGTGGTCGTGGTCGTCCACCTCATGGGGTCGCGGTATAAAGTGCGACTACAAGGTGGCCGACGGCGAGTGGAAACCGCTGGTATGGATGGGTTCCGAGCGTCAGAAACAGGGCTGGACCAGCTTCTCTGATCAGGGCTACTTTATGGAAAATATCATTGATGCCTACGACGTTTCGATTCGCTGGCGCGTATGGGACGGCGAGGATTTCGCCAACCCCGTGCAGACCGATGCGTCGGGCGCTTGTCCTTTCAATCAGGAGATTGACCCCATGGCACAGCGTCAGGCTCCCCGCGTGCATAAGATTAGAATTTTCGGATCGGAAATTACTCAGTCTCAGGCCGATTTCGCCCGCGAAAATGTCGTAAACAATCCGGGAGAACTGAGTGACCTCAGCGATTTCGGTTACACCGGCGGCGAGGAAGCCCCCGACGTAAATGCGCCTGTGGTTAAATATGTGGTCAACCCCGACGGCTCGGCCGACTTCACCACCGTTCAGGCTGCCATCGACGCTGTAAATGCCGGCGAGCGAGGTATCATATTCATCATGCCCGGCACTTACGCTGAAAATCTCTATGCCGGCCGCAAGGGCGAGCCCGCAAAGTTCATCAGCCTCATCGGTGCTGACCCCGCCACTACTATCCTCACTTCATCCACTCACCGCGAGGGCAACGACAAAACCTATCTCGACTGCTCGGCTCTCAATGTTTTCTCGCCCTGCTTCTACGCTGAGAATCTTACGATAAGCAATACAGCGGGCACGGTGGGTCGCGGCGAAGCTCTTTTCACTAACGGCGACGGTCACATCTTCAAAAACTGCCGCATACTCGGCTTCCAGGATACTTATAAAGCCAACGTAGGCAACCGCGGTTACTTCTACGATTGCTTCATCGAAGGCGCCACTGACTTTATCTACGACGGTGGTCTCGAATGGTTTGAAAACTGCCGCATCAACTCTATTCCCGGCGGAAGCTATATAGCCGCTCCGGCCGAGACTATGATGCCCATGAGCAAGGTGTTGTATCCCGAACTCAATGCTGACGTGTTCTACCCCGGCCTCTTCTTCAGCAACTGCGAGCTCACGGCTGCCGATGGCGTCGCTGCCGGATCGGTTTATCTCGGTCGCCCCTGGCAGGAAACTTCGGGTGCCATGTATCTCAACTGCCGCATGGGCGATCACATCAATGCGGCCGGATGGAAAGACTGGAACGGCGCCGAGCTCACTTCTTCGCTCTACGAATATCAAAGCATGAATGCCGACGGTACGCCTGCCGACGTAAGCCGTCGTGCCTCTTTCAGCCATCAGGCTACCGAGGCCGAGGTGGATGCTTATTTCAATCACTCTTTCCTATTCGGAAAAGCATCAAAAGTCGATTTCGATCCCGTCGCTACCCTCCAGGGCGTATCGGCTCCTGCCGGCTTTACCTTTACTTCGGCAGGTTTTGCATGGGAGCCTTCGGCAGGAGCGGTTGCTTATATCGTGTATAACAACGGTAAGTTTGAGGCATTCACCGATAAGGCTGAATACGCCCTCCCCCAGTCAGCTTCAGCTACCGGCTACAGCGTAAGCGCGGTGTCGGCGCGCGGCGTCACTTCGGGCCCCGTTGAGGTCAATGAGGAAGAAAATCTTCTCGCATTCCCCACTGCCCAAGGTTTTGGTAAATACACCTCCGGTGGTCGCGGCGGCAAGGTAGTGAAGGTGACTTCGCTTGCTGACGACGGTTCGGAAGGCACTCTCCGCTGGGCTTTCAATCAGCATAAGGGTGAACCCATCACTATCGTGTTTGAAGTTTCGGGCAACATCGTGCTCAACTCCGAGCTCCGCGTCAACCGTGCCGACTGGACTCTTGCCGGCCAGACTGCTCCCGGAGCCGGTATACTCATTTCTCATGCCAAGGTCAATCTGGGCGGTTCGCAAAACTTCATCGTGCGCAATGTGCGTTTCCGCATCGGTCAGAAGAGCATTGCCGGCGAGGTGATGTGTGACAACGCATTAGGAGCTGAAAACTGCGCTAACTATATCTTTGACCACTGCTCGTTTGGCTGGTCGGTCGAGGAAAACATGAATACCGCTGACTGCCACTTCCTCACCGTGCAGTATTGTATGGTTCACGAAGGTCTCTACAACGCCGGACACTCCAAGGGCGCCCGCGGCTACGGCACACAGTGGGGCGGTTCGCCTGCCACTTACCACCACAATCTCCTGGCTCACAACCAGTCGCGTTCGCCCCGCTTCAATGGTGCCCGCGGCGAGGATCACGTGGTATTCATGGAGTATATCAATAATGTCAATTACAACTACGGCAAGGAAGGCGGCTGCTACGGCGGTGAAAATACCGCTCCCGTGTCGAGCTACAACGGCCTGAACTCGGCTCACGAATGTAACTTCATCAACAATTACTATAAGCCCGGCCCCGCCTCGTCATCCACTACACTGACTTTCCTCAACTCAAGCCTTGCACGCGACGGCGCCAAGTCATGGGCTCCTGCCAAATGGTACGTGGCCGGCAACATTGCCCACGGATTCGATGCCATCACGGCCGACAACTGGAAGGGTGTGAAGGCTGAAGGATACAAGTTGGCCGATATTCGTGCCGACGAGCGTATCGTCACCACTACTCCCTACTATAAATACGCCATCACCGGTCCCATCGGCTCGTATATCCCCGAGCGATTCATGATGACTGACTTTGAATCGGCCACCGACGCATTTGCTACCGTCGTTGACCATGCCGGTACTATCAACCGCGACGCCGTGGAGCAGCGTGTAGCCCGCGAGACCCGCGAAGGCACCGTCACTTATGCCGGAGCCGCCATGGGCAACGGTATTATCGACACCGAGGGTGATGCCGAAGGCTTCTTTGAATATCCCGCCGATTATACCCTTCCCGCCGATAAGGATGCTGACGGAATGCCCGATGCTTGGGAATCGTCAGTAGGCCTCGATCCCGCAGTGGCCGATAATAACCGCCTCAACCCCGATGGTTATACCGCTCTTGAAGTATATCTTGCGTCACTCATGGGCGAGACCATGAGCACTAACTTCGACGGCTCGGGCATCGCTGAAATCGTCACTCTCCCCTCCATGAGCTACGACGCTGCTTCAGCCACCCTCACCGTGCCCGCTGAAGCCGCCGGTGCCGTACTCTCAGCTTACGCCACCGATGGCTCGATCATCTATCGCGCTCTGGTTAGCGATACCCGCGTCGACCTCTCCGCTCTCCCTGCCGGGGTGGCTATACTCCGCCTCTCGGGTCGTGGCGTAGCTCCCCGCACTCTTAAGATTGTCCGCTGATAAATCAAGCGCATACTTTTTTCACCCCGACCTTCCAAAGGCCGGGGTGATTTATTTGGCTGTTAACGGATTTTTTGCTTACTTTGTAATATGAAGTTTTCTCACATACCGGCTCACGAAAATGTAAAGCGACAGCTCATTGACATGGTCAATGACGATCGCATCCCCCACGCTCTGCTCCTTCACGGCCCATCCGGCATAGGCAAGTTTCTCCTTGCCCGCGCCATGGCTCAATACATCCATTGCGAAAACCCGGGTCCCGACGGCGAGAGCTGCGGACGCTGCCCCGCTTGTATTCAGCACGAAACATTTAATCATATCGACACGCATTTCGTGTTTCCCGTCGTTAAGACCGACAAACTGAAAGAACCCGTGTCAGATGACAACATCGAAGAATTTCGCTCGCTGCTTAAGTCGTCACCCTACATGGATTTCGAAAAGTGGGTCACGATGTTTGACAAGAAAAATGCCCAACCGATAATCTACGTCTACGAAAGCGCCCTACTTGAGCGCCGCCTGAGCGTCACCACCGCCGGCTCCCGCTACAAGGTAGTCATAATCTGGCTTCCCGAGAAGATGAACGAGCAGGCCGCCAACAAGCTACTCAAAATCATCGAAGAGCCGTTCCACGACACCATCTTCATCCTTGTATCTGACGACGCCTCAGCCATCCTTCCCACCATCTACTCTCGCTGCCGCCCCATCGAGATGCACCGCCTGAGCGACGCCACCGTTGCATCAATCCTTGAAAATCGCGCAGCCATGGCCCCCGCCGACGCCCTCTCGCTCGCCCATATTGCCGAGGGCGACGTGAACCGCGCACTCCGCTCACTCGACGCCACAAGCACCTCCCGCCTCTTCTTTGACTACTTCATCACCCTCATGCGTCGCGCCTACCAGCGCGACGTGAAAGAGCTCAAAAAGTGGGCCAACGATCTCACAGCCCTCGGTCGCGAGCAGCAGATAAAGTTTTACGACTACGCCCAGCGCCTCATCCGCGAAAACTTCATATTCAACTTTGCCCTCCCCGAGCTCAACTACCTCAACACTGAAGAGCAAAAATTTTCGCGCAACTTCGCCCGCTTCATCTCCGAAAATAATGCCGAAAAAATTATCGCAGCCATGAATCAGGCACAGGAAGACATCGCAGGCAATGCCAATGGCAAGATTGTCAACTTCGATTTTGCCATAAAAATGATCATCTATATCAAGAATTTCTGACCACTAACTATTCCAAAACAGATATTTTCACAATTTTCGCAAAAAAATTCCTGAAAAATTTGCACAACTAAAAAAAACACCCTACCTTTGCATCGCATTTGAGAAAGACAGCAACGCTGAAACGCTCAAATCACCAACAAAACCCTGACTCCGTAGCTCAGTTGGTAGAGCAAATGACTCTTAATCATTGGGTCGAGAGTTCGAGCCTCTCCGGGGTCACTAAGAGGTCTATCAGACCGCAGAATTCCTCTGAAAATCATT
>CAYZFG010000089.1:0-8772 GCA_964477665.1 uncultured Staphylococcus sp. | reverse complement strand
GTGGAGATAACGAGGATGTCCCGGATTCCGGCAAGCATGAGGGTGGAGATGGGATAGTAGACCATCGGCTTGTCGAAGATGGGGAGGAGTTGCTTGGAGACACCCTTTGTAATGGGATATAATCTGGTGCCGGAACCTCCGGCTAATACTATTCCTTTCACTTAGTTTAATAAATATTAATGTAGAATTATAAAAAAAGGCGATGGCCAGCCGGAGGATAAAATGTGAGAAGTTTGGAATATGAAGCTCCTCCGGCGTTGCCATTGCTTAATAATTATTTTATTAGTATTTTATTCTTTGAAATATCAAAGTATTGTTTTGACCAAAACTACATTGGGTAATGGTATTGTCATAGCGATTAATTGTATGCTCAAAGATATTTCCAATCTTCATAAATTTAAGGTTATGTAGCCTTTCAGCTATATCCTTGGGTTTTTCATTGGTCTTTACTATTACTTTTGGATATTTCCCTTCTGATTCGGAGTCGTCGAAGGAATATCTAATTTCGTTACCTCGGTAGTCTTTCATTATTTGGTAGCCATTGTTAGTGCCTTGTAAAGTGTAGCCGTAATAATCTAATAGGTCAGCTATTTTCGCGCTGTCTCCTTTTTCTATTATCACAACCGCAACATTAATGGGATTGGCATTTATTGCTAATTTCTTCCTGACTTCACCATGAATCAGTGTACAAAAACAACATACAATAATTATAGTTAGTATTTTTTTCATATATTTTGAGTAATGTGTAAGTCTCCAAGTGTAACTGTCCAATTGCCTTTTTCAGGGTAAGCGTCCAAAAAAGACATATGGGTTAAGAGGTAACTGCCTAAAAGGCAGTTACCTCTTAAATTTCATTTAATTTTGTGTTAAAATTTAAGTATTATTCACTATATTGAAGTAGTCAAGTGGGAGCACCTGTTCCAATGATAAATGATCAATTATGAATGATAAATTATACAGAAATCTCTAAATACAGATCAAGCTATTGCAAGTGTTTCGTTCTTGAACACATCGTATTGTTTTTGGTATGCTGCGCGAAGTTAGAGCTTTCCCCTATTCCGTCCAATACTTCATTTTTGGACATTTATAATTTTTGAGCTGTCAAATTACGGCATTGAACAGGTATGGGAATGGGGTTGCGATTTACGATAGGCGGCGGGAGGGATTTGAGCATGGTCAGCCGGAAGGTCGGCAATCGCATGTGCCCTGAGAGATTCAAGGAACCTGCGTTGTATGCGTTCCTTCCATTCCGGATTACTCTTCAAATATTTTACTTTTTCTTTTAAATATTGATCGAAAATCCATATTTCAGCATGCCAATAGTTAAGGAATGAGGGGGCATGGAAATGTCGGATTATTCCTTTGATAGGATAATCAGTGAGCCGAGAAAATGCGCGGTTATAGATGTCTGGCACATCCTTATACTTTTCAAAAGTGTCACGCTCAAGTCGCCTTACAAACGGAAAATCAAGACCTTCCAAGAGTCCGGCATCAAGATAAACAAACGCCTGATTTTCCTCCCAATCGTAACATTTTTTATAGTCAGTGATATTCACCTCATTTCCGTCCCAGGGCTTTGAAGCCGGATTTTTCTGATGCCATTTGCCATATTCCGGAATATGAGGTGTGCCCATCATGTTGACAGAGAATCCAATTAGGTCGTAACCTTTTTTATCATCAGGCACATTTTCATTGTATAAAGCTTTAAAAGTCACTTCACCCATTCTGACACACTCTTCTTTAGGGCAGCAAGCCCTACGCTGGGTGAAATATCTTTGGCCGGGATAGATATCACTCAAGGTTATCTCAGGTAAATATCCGTTATCTCCTGCCATCGGCAGCAGTGCCTCCGGATAAACCTCCTCTGACTGCTCTTTTTCATCCATTCCCTCTTGCATTATGCGTGGCTATTCACCTCAGCAATTGCCTCCAAAGTAGCCTTAACAAATTCATTGGCAGGAAGAGCTCCTGAGACCAAAATTACATTTTTTCCTTTCACGGAAAAATATAGATCCTCATCTCCATCATCTACCAGATAGCGGGTGAAGGAGATACGCAGATCTTGTGGAAGAGAGAGTACAGAAAACAACGTATTCGAACGATGATCAAATTCGATGAAAGACTCCATAATGGGTAGTACAGATATTTCCTTAAGAAGGCTTTCTGCTATCTTACACTGATTTGAATTCATATCCGACCATCCATTTTCACATAATATATCTTTCAATTTCTTGAGGTTAATTTCCTTGTCTTTGCTTATTGCGGTATCATCCTCTTCAATTGTGAACTCTGACAAAGACTGCATAAGGCGATCCGTAAGAGGATGCCGGCAGTCGATTAATTCATATTTATCTATAGGAGTGTCATAATGATATGAATCCTTAGCCTCAATATCACCACTGCCTGATGTGATGAAAAGTATTGTCAACCCTCCGATAATCTTACTACCATTGAATGCATGCGACGATTCGAATGCATAGTCTTTCAGGTCTTCAAAATATTCAAAATTCCTATCACTCATGTTGCAGTATATCTATTGACTGTTTGCTTATAGACCAATGGAACATATCATAAATTCTTCCATTCAATTCCTTAAACATGGGAATTATTTGAGATGGCTGTAGTTCAGATTCTACTTCTCCCTGCATATCAAGAATAATCCTCGACATCTTATTAGGGTCATTCATAGGTTTGATATACCCAAAAGCCAATACATAAGTCGACGTATGGCCGGAAAGCAACTCTTCCCCAAAAAGCCGGGTAAGTTGAATTTCCTCATCTTCTTCCACTTCTTTCTCAATCGGACTCCAAGCTGCATTCAAGTCAGCAGACAAAACCATTTTCATGAGTTTCTGAGTGATATTGTTGTCGTCGTGATATCCCCACAAATTGATCTTTCGAAGCTCTATCTTTGAAACGGAGGCTTTGAGATCGCACATCAATGCCGATATGGCATTAAGAAATGGCATAAGGCTTTTTTCAAAGTTCTTATAAAAGGGCCCGTGTATCCTGACTTGAATAAAACTATCATCCAATTTTAAGGAAGAACCTCCATTGCCTGCCTTAATCCTGACAGGTACAGTCTTCATAGCTTCGTATTTGGATTGAGTGAAATCTAAACCGTGGAATTTATCAAAGAATCTTTTATATGACTCATAGTGGTCACCTTTTACACAAGAGTATCTTATCTGAATAATAACCCAATGCAGAAAGGTATGGGTATAGGTAGTATGCTCCTGCAACCGAGAAATATTTTCCGCTATGTTCATTTTTATAGTTTCTTTAAATATTGACGTTCCATCCCAATTGATATGCAAAATTACAATATTTCTGCAGGTTGTGCAACATTTAAGGCACTAAATTTTTCATTTTCAATATTCAAATAGGACACCATCAGACATTTTTAGAATAAAATTTATAGATTGCCGGTTTTTCTCATTGTTTTTGGGTGAGGCGGGGGTCGATGTTGATGCGCCAGTCGATGCCGTTGTCGCCTATTATGTTGAGGCGGTAGACTGTGTTGGTGGGGCCGGAGGGGGCAGCACTGTCGAAGTTGGCTTCGTGGCCGGCGAAGAGGCCGCCGAGGATCTGGACGCGGTCGTCTTTCTTTAGTTCGAGTTCGCCGCTGGGGGCTACTTCGTAGTCAGGGGTGAAGTGGGCGATGGTCTGCTGGAAGAGGTGGAATTGCTTTTGACTGATGGCTGCGTAGGGGGCTCCGGGACGGGCGCTTTGGCGGTAGCACCAGGCGAGATCACCGATACGCGAGAAGAGGCGCCCGATGTCGGTGAGTTTGGCGCGGAAGAAGACTACGGAGTTGATGAAGGGACGCTGACGCGTGACAATCTTTTTGCCTACGGCGCGGGCTATTTCTTCACAGGGATAGAAGAGCTGGATGTCGGGAATACGGTCGCCGAGGAGCTGGATGCGTCGGCATACCTGGGTGAAGCGGACACCGGGGCGAAGAGACATGGCGTACCATTGGGGTGGATTGTCGAGGAAGATATTGCCTATGGGAGTGAGGACTGGATCTTGCGACAAACCGGCTGTGCCTTCTGATAACGGAGAACTGAGAACGGACAACTTCAACACCGGAAGTCCGAGGGGGGCATGGCCAAGGTGGGAGATGAGGACGGAGGCAGGGAGGCCGCTGCGGAGGGCAGCGTATGCCCAAAGGGCTTCTACAGTCTGGAAGGGATCTGTGGCCTGGGGGAGACGGGCGCGGCGGAAGAGATCGTTGACGATTTTGGCTATATGGGTGGAGAGTTGCTTGGGGGTGCGTTGCGACTGGCGCAACGGAAAGAGATAGCGTTGACGCGCGTTTTGTGGGGTGAGAGGTGCTTGCTGAGAGGAGTCGGTCTTTTTAAGGAGGGCGATTTCGTTGAGGGGTTGGAGATCATGGGTGAGGCTCCAGATGACGAGGGAGGCGGCAACGGCGTCGTCGGCAATGAGGTGGGAGGCATTTTTTGTAAGTCGCAATGCGCGGTCGAAGATTTCGTCGTTGATGCCTTGTTTCCAGCCCTCGGGTCCCACGGTTTTGAGGGAGGTTTTGAGTTGGGAGAAGATTTTGGTGGGAGGGAGAAGTGCTGCTTTAGAGGCAGAGCCATAGAGGGAGGAGATGATGTCGAGGTAAAGTGAGGCTGTGGAGAAAGGGGTGTTGATCAACCATAGGCTGACGAGCCAGTCGGTCAATGACAATGATAAATGATCAATGATCAATGATGAATTAGCGGACGAAGAATCTTGCGACAAACCAGCTTCGCATCCAGGATCGGCTGACGGAAAACGTAGGAGGGAAGACTCCAGACTCTCGAGGGCCCGGAGGTAGCGGGAGGAGGTGGATGACGCGGGCATGGAGAGAGCCTGATTCCGGAGAATATTTAGTATTTTTTGTAGGGAATAAGTCTGTGTGTCAGCGTTTTGACTCATCGCGATTTTTTACAGAGGAGGAAAGTTTAGGGTGTTCTTATTGACCCCCTATGACGGTTGTGTCCGGGGTTTGGAAGCTTGGAATATGTCTTTGCGCAATCATTGCAAGCGCAAATTTAACGAAAAAATCTGATATTGCAAAAAATATGTCTAAAAAACATCACGGTGGGAGCGGTGGGGAGGTGGGAACGCTGAATAAAACTTTATAGAAACTTCACGCTGGGAGCGGTGGGGTGGTGGGTTCGCTTATTTTATTTCTTTGCGCTCCCACCATCCTTGCGGTCCCAGCGTGAGATACGGATCAAAATTTATTGACTATTCGTTTCAGGCCATCAGTTAATATCGGATAACTGAAATTTATAAGAATCCCCAACCGTTTATCTGCTACTTTCAGGTAGGACAGTAGTTGTTTAAAAAAGACAGGATGATTCACTTCGGTAGATTTAACTTCAATTATTATCTCATCCTCCACTATAATATCGGCCCGATATGCGATACCCATATCTATGCCTTCGTATATACACCTCATCGGAACTTCCATCTCCACTTTATAGCCTAGCTTGCATAATTCATATGCCAATATCTTACGATATACCGGCTCGAGAAGTCCCGGACCTATACTCCTGTGAACATTAATTGCTGTGTCTATTATGACATGGTATATTTTATTGTATTCTTCACGGGTCATAGAATGATTTTTAATAGTGATACTTGGTATGGATCTCACACTGGGAACGGTGGGGAGGTGGGAACGCTTATTTTATTTCTTTGCGCTCCCACCACCCCTGCGCCCTCTGCGTGCGGAGCCAGGGGATCAGACGTTGAAGCGGAAGTGCATTATGTCGCCGTCCTGGACTGTGTATTCTTTGCCTTCGACACTCATTTTGCCGGCTTCCTTGACGGCGGTTTCACTGCCGAGGTTGACGAAGTCGTCGTATTTGATTACTTCGGCACGTATGAAGCCTTTTTCAAAGTCGGTGTGGATGATGCCGGCGGCTTGGGGCGCTTTGGTGCCACGTAGGAATGTCCAGGCGCGTACTTCGTCAGGACCGGCGGTGAAGTAGGTCTGGAGGTCGAGGAGCGCGTAGGCGGCACGTATGAGTCGTGAGACACCTGATTCGGTGAGGCCGATGCTTTCGAGGAATTCCTGACGGTCTTCGTAGGTGTCGAGTTCGGCGATTTCGCTTTCAGTCTTGGCGGCTACTACGAGGATTTCGGCGCCTTCGCCTTCTACGGCTTTGCGGACGGCTTCTACGTAGTGGTTGCCGGTGGCGGCGGAGTCGTCGTCGACGTTGCAGACGTACATTACGGGTTTGTTGGTGAGGAGGAAGAGGTCGCGGGCGAAGAGTTGCTCGTCTTTGGTTTCAAACTGGACGCTGCGGGCTGGGCGACCTGCTTCGAGGGCCTCTTTGTAGGCTTCGAGGACGCCGGTCTGCATCTTGGCGGCTTTGTCGCCGGCGGCGGCTGCTTTCTTGGTCTTGACGAGGCGTGAGTCTACGGTCTCGAGGTCTTTGATCTGGAGTTCGTAGTCGATGATTTCTTTGTCGCGGACGGGGTCGACGGTGGCGTCGACGTGGGTGATGTTGTCGTCGTCGAAGCAACGGAGCACGTGGAGTATGGCATCGGTCTCGCGGATGTTGGCGAGAAACTTATTGCCGAGGCCTTCTCCTTTGGATGCTCCTTTTACGAGGCCGGCGATATCTACGATTTCGACGGTTGCGGGGACGGTGGAGCGAGGATTGCACATTTCGACGAGTTTATTCAGGCGCTCGTCGGGGACTGTGATGACACCTACGTTGGGTTCGATAGTGCAGAAAGGGAAGTTGGCGCTCTGCGCCTTGGCGTTGGAGAGACAATTAAAGAGAGTTGATTTGCCGACATTCGGAAGGCCGACTATACCACATTTAAGACTCATAAGTCTAATGATCAATTATTAATGATCAATGATCAATTATTAAGGTTACCCAAGACAATTGGAAATAAAATAATAATTCAATCAAAGATCGGAGGTTAATATTTATTAATGATCAATGATCAATTATTGATGATCAATGATCAATTAGTTTTTTCAAGAAAACAGCGAGGACCTGTTGATCTACAAATGACAATCAAAAGCTTGACGAGCTCTCGGCAGTCTTCAAGCATAGATCTGGTTTCTTCTGAGCTTAGAATACCTCCAGCTTCCAGAACTTCTAACCAATACTCGCTTTCTCCTGCTTCTTTTTTAGCAATAGAAAGCTTAGAAAGGAAATCAGCCCTTGATTGAGCATACAGACCTTCCCGGATGTTAGCTCCAATACTCGTACCGCTCCGTAATAGTTGACGAGACAAGTCATATTCTCGTTTCTGTTCCTTGAGGTAGGAATACAGTTTCACACAGCGAACAGCGAATGCAAAGCTTTTCTCCTTTACCACATTCTTATCATTATCCTCTTTTTCCATATAAATAGATCACAAAAATTAAACGATATATTTATATAAAGTAGCTTCATTTGATCTTGATATGATAACTGCCTCAAGATTATCTCGCATTTATCATATCATTAATTTTTACGAGCTACTTAGTTTTTATTTTCCATACTCATTCTTTAATTGATCATTGATAATTAATCATTGATCATTGATTGGTGTATGGCGGCTGCGGCTCGGCGGCCGGCGCCCATGGCGAGGATGACTGTGGCGGCTCCGGTGACGGCATCGCCGCCGGCGAAGACGCGGGGACGGGTGGTGCGGCCTTCTTCGTCGGCTACTAAGCAGCCTCGGCGGGTGACATCCAAGCCTTTGGTGGTGGATTTGATGAGGGGGTTGGGGCTGGTGCCGAGGGCCATGATGACGCTGTCGCATTCAATCTCGAAGTTGCTGCCGGGGACCTCGACGGGGCTGCGGCGACCGCTTTCGTCGGGTTCGCCCAGCTCCATGCGGACGCATTCCAAGCCTCTCACCCACCCTTTCTCGTCGCCAAGGACGCGGACAGGGTTGGTCAGCATACGGAATTCGATGCCTTCTTCTTTGGCATGGTGCACTTCCTCGCGGCGTGCGGGGAGTTCGGCTTCGCTGCGGCGATAGACGATGACCGACTCAGCGCCAAGGCGCTTGGCGGTGCGGACGGCGTCCATGGCGACGTTGCCGCCACCTACTACCACCACTTTCTTGGCCTGGAAGACGGGGGTGTCGTAGCGGTCGTCGTAGGCGTGCATGAGGTTGACGCGGGTGAGGAACTCGTTGGCGGAGAAGACGCCGTTGAGGTTCTCGCCTTCGATGCCCATGAAGCGGGGGAGTCCGGCTCCGGAGCCTACGAAGACTGCGTCGAAACCTTCTTCATCGAGGAGATGGTCGATGGTGGTGGTGCGTCCGACGATGACATCGTCGATGAATTCGACGCCGAGGCGTTTTACGGCTTCGATTTCGGGGGCGACAATCTTCTCTTTTGGGAGACGGAATTCGGGGATGCCGTATACGAGGACTCCGCCGAGCTGGTGGAGGGCTTCGAAGACCTTGACTTCGTAGCCCCACTTGGCGAGGTCGGAGGCGCAGGCGAGTCCGGCAGGGCCGGAACCGATGATGGCTACTCGTTTGCCGTTGCGCTCGATGTGTTCGGGCTCTTTGGAGGCGTGTTCGATTTTCCAGTCGCCTACGTAGCGCTCGAGTTTGCCGATGGCAACGGGTTCACCCTTGATGCCGAGGACGCAGGAGCCTTCGCACTGGGTCTCTTGCGGGCAGACGCGACCGCAGACGGAGGGAAGGGAGGAGTCTTTGCTTATTATGGTGGCGGCAGCGGCCTCTCCTTCGTTGAGGAGGGCCTGGATGAAGCCGGGGATGTCGATGTGGACGGGGCAGGCGCCTACG
>CAYZFG010000088.1:0-8831 GCA_964477665.1 uncultured Staphylococcus sp. | reverse complement strand
GCGATGCCGTCACCGGCGCCGCCACCGTCATCCTCGCCATGGGCGCCGGCCGCCGCGCCGCCGCCGCCATCCACGCCTCCCTAAATGGAACGGCGGTTTCCTAACCGCCGCGAGCAGTCCAGGCGCGCGTCTAATACTAACCCCAAGTTTAATCAAGTTAAATCAAGATAAATCATGTCACTTAAGTGTGGTATCGTAGGATTGCCCAATGTGGGTAAATCCACATTATTCAATTGCCTCTCCAACGCAAAGGCGCAAAGCGCCAACTTCCCCTTCTGCACCATCGAGCCTAACGTCGGCGTCATCACAGTCCCCGACGCCCGCCTCAATAAACTCGTAGAAATGTGCAACCCCCGCAGCACCGTCCCTGCTACCGTCGAGATCGTCGACATCGCAGGTCTGGTCAAAGGTGCCTCCAAAGGGGAGGGTCTAGGCAACAAGTTTCTCGCAAATATCCGCGAGACTGATGCCATTCTCCACGTGCTCCGTTGTTTTGACGACGATAACATCACTCACGTCGATGCTACCGTCGACCCTGTTCGCGACAAGGAGATCATCGACTATGAGCTCCAGATCAAAGACCTCGAGACTGTAGACTCCCGCCTTGTCAAGACTAAGAAAGCCGCGGCAGCCGGTGATAAAGCCGCCAAGATGCAGACTGGCGTGCTCGAAGCCTATAAGGAAGCCCTCGAAGCCGGTCGTCCTGCCCGGAGCGTACAGTTCGAGACCAAAGACGAGCAACTCTTCGCCCGCGACCTATTCCTGCTGACTAACAAACCGGTAATGTATGTCTGCAACGTCGACGATGACTCTGCCGCTACCGGCAATCACTACGTAGATGCCGTACGTAAAGCTGTGGAAGGGGAGGGTGCTGAGATTCTCGTAGTAGCAGCAAAGACCGAAAGCGAGATCGCTGAACTCGACACCTATGAAGACCGTCAGGAATTCCTCGAGAGCATCGGCCTTACTGAATCAGGCGTCTCCCGCCTCATTCGTGCCGCCTACGCTCTCCTCGACCTCCAGACCTACTTCACCGCGGGTCCCGACGAGGTAAGGGCTTGGACTTTCCTCCGCGGTACGAAAGCACCACAGGCTGCCGGCATCATCCACACCGACTTTGAAAAAGGCTTCATTCGTGCCGAAGTGATCAAATACGACGACTACGTCACCCTCGGCAGCGAGACGGCAGTCAAAGAAGCCGGCAAAATGAGTGTCGAAGGTAAAGATTACGTAGTCCAAGACGGGGACATCATGCACTTCCGCTTCAACGTGTAATATCACGCTGGGAGCGCCAGGGAGGTGGGAGCGTAGAAAAACTCTCTAAGAGGCTCTACCACCTTACCGCTCACTGCGTGAATCGAATAAGTATAACCTTTTATATTATGATCATTCGATGACCCGTGAAGAATACAATAAAATATATCATGTCATCATAGACACGGCAATCGTAGTTCATAAGAGACTTGGTCCTGGTCTGCTTGAGCCAGTCTATCGTAAGATATTGGCCTATGAATTATATAAACTTGGTTATAAAGTTCAGATGGAAGTGCCTATGAGATGTATATATGAGGGAATAGACATGGGCATTGCATATAGAGCAGATATTATAGTTGAAGATGAAATAATCATCGAAGTAAAGTCTACAGAAGTGAATCATCCTGTATTTTTCAAACAACTTCTATCTTATCTAAAAGTTGCCGATAAGCGATTAGGTATATTGATAAATTTCAGTTATGTGCTGCTTACCGATGGTATAAAACGAATGGTTAATAATTTTTGATTCCTATTTCACGTATCGCACGCTGGGAGCGGTGGGGAGGTGGGGCCGCAAAGAAATTATTTCTGCGCTCCCACCTCCCCACCGCTCCCAGCGTGATTTGCGTCAGATTTATTTTGCCATATCAAAAAAAATCACTATCTTTGCGCTTGCAGTGAAAACGCAACAAAATATCCAACCTACTTCAACCCCACGCGCAAGCGTCTAAGGGGGTCGTTAAGAACACCCTAAACTTTCCTCCTCTGTAAAAATTTCTAATGAGCCAAATAGCTGACATACAGTCTATTCCTCTTGAGCAAATTCTCGAAATTCTCCGAAAACAGGCTCTCGCTATCCCCACATCTACCACCTCTACCCGCTACCTCCGCGCCCTCGAATCCCTCTCCGCCAATGCCACCACAAAAGAATACTGCGAAGCTGATACTGAGCAAGGCGCCGATACTCCATACTGCGAAGCCGATATTGCGCTCCGCGCCCCTCTCACCGATTGGCTCGTCAGTCTCTGGCTCAACGCCACCCCCTTCGCAACCGCCTCCCTCTACCTCGACATCATATCCTCCCTCTACGGTTCTGCCGCCAAAGCCGGTCTTCTCCCTCCAACAAAACTCTTCTCCCATCTCAAAGCCGATCTCAAGGTACTCGGCTCAGAAGGCTGGAAACAGGGCATCAACGACGAAATCTTCGACCGCGCCCTCCGCCTCACCAAAAACGCTACCCACCTTATCGCCGACGACGCTACCGCGGCCTCCCTTATCATCTACTCCCTAACTCACGCCCTGATGCCCCTAACTGACATCGCTATGTTAAAGCGAAGCGATGTCAAAGAGTCCAGAGTCCAGAGTCAAGAGTCAAAGCCTTCGGCTAAGAGTCAAGGGTCAAGAGTCAAGGGTCAAGGGAATGGTCTGGAGGCTAAAAATTCATCATTGATCACTGATCATTCATTATTGAAAAGAAGCCGATACTGGCTTCCATTAAGGCAGTCTCAGCGCACACCCAAGCAACTCTCCACCCACATAGCCAAGATAGTCAATGCTCTCTTCAAACGCGCTCGACTTCCCCAGGCCACCAATCCCTTCGACACCGTAGAAAGTCTCTGGGCCTACGCTGCCCTACGCGCAGGCATCCCTGCCAGCACCCTCGTCTCCCATCTCGGGCATACCCCTCTCGGTCTCCCCGTACTGAAGCTATCAGCTATCAACCCGCACTACGCGCTTCACGACACGCGCTTCGCCGCTATCGGACAAATATTCCTCGACAACCCTCCCCATTGGTATGCCATGTCTCTCCGTCCAGGCGTCCGCTTTACCCAGATATGCCGTCGCATCCAACTTCTTGGCGACCGCATACCCGACATCCAGCTCTTCTATCCCTGTGAAGAAATCGCACGCGCCATCGGCAAAAAGATTGTTACTCGACAGCGCCCATTCATACACAGCGTAGTTTTCTTCCGCGCCAAACTAACCGACATTGGACGACTCTTCTCTAAAATCGGCGACCTCGCCTGGTGCTATAGGCAGAGCGCCCGTCCCGGTGCCCCCTATGCCGAAATCTCCCAAAGCCAATTCCATCTCTTCCAGCAGACCATAGCCCACTTCACCCCCGACTACGAAGTCGCCTCTATCGGTGAATTAGAGTTAAACGAAGGTGATCGCGTAGAAATTATCGGTGGCCTCTTCGCCGGCCAACAAGCCACGGTGGTGGAAGAGTCAAGGTCTTCGGCTAAGAGTCAAGAGTCAAGGGTCAAGGGTCAAGGAAATGGTCTTGAGGCTAAAAATTCATCATTGATCACGAATCATTCATCATTGGAAAGGAGCACCGTCTACCGCCTAAATATCGTCGGCGACAACGGCATCGAATGGCGCATCAACGTCGATCCCCGCCTCCTCCTGCCCAGACGGCAGTCGTAGGAATCCATTTCCCCTACGCACGATACAAAAAGCAATGCAAACTCGGCTCTTCCAATAATTTGATTATACGACGTGTCCAAAATAATTAGATAGTTAATATAAAGCTTTGACAACGCCGGAGGACTTCATATCTAATTATTCCACATTAACTAACCTCCGGCCTGTCATCGCTTTTACATTTTTTTAATTGCCATGGACCTCATACCAATCGATCCCGAAGATGCTCAGTTGATCTTTGATGCGTTTGGCACATTCCCTTTCTCCTTTGTTGCCATCAACAATCCCGGTGACTACGAAAAAGAAAACATAGTCTTCAAAGCAAACGTGAAGATCAACTCTCTCAACAACTATATCCTTGTATATTCAGTAGAAGACACTGAGACAGGCATCTCTGACTACAGCCAGTGCCGTCACCTTACCTTCGACGACATAGAGATGAAGAAAGGAAGTCTCCTACAAATCTACACCCGAAAAGGAGAGGACTCCACTTCCATTGACTTCGAGACCAGTGCCCTCAACCAAACCCTATACTGGGGACTCCCCAAAGCCATCTGGTCGACCCCATCCTCCTCTTACGAACTAATCCGCCGTACAGATTCAATCGGTGGGGGACTTACCAACTACTGAAATGTTAAGTGACACCAGAAGAAATAAGGCAGACTTTATGGCGCACGCTCAACAAGCTTGACGACCTGTACGGGGACCGCACCAACGCCGAGGAGCTTCTCCGCTCCGAACGCGAGGCGCACAAGCAGGAGATGGACAATCTCAATGCAGAGATGTCTGCAAAGGATAGGGAACTGGCGGAAAAAGAAGCCCGCAAAGCCGCCATTGAAAAGGAACTTGCCCAGAGTAAGGCCGCAAATGTCGACGCCTAATAGTCTCTTTACCTCCTTCTTCAAGGCCGTGTGCAGCGGCAGGACCGACTACGAGAACCTCCTGCCTGCTACCATCAATCTCAATGCTTGATAAAACTAAGTTAAGAAATATTAAATGTTAATGCGAAAATCAGGCCGAATGGCTCAGTGAGCTCCCTTGGACATGCGATTTTCGCACGAAAAACTACTGTCGTGACCCAATTGGACAGTTACTAAAAATATTATTAACATAAAAAATATTAAGGAGTACAAACTCAATGGTCTCAGCTAACTTATGTCCGACGGTAATAGGTCATGGGACAGGTACTTAATACATAAATATTTATGATTGACGAGGATATCAAAGTAGATGACTATACTGAGGATGAGGAAGAGGTATTTAGATATTCCATTACCAGTTATGGGGTAGACTATACTGTAGATCGGTTGGTTGACCGCCTTAATTCAGGAAAAATTATTATTCCTGATTTTCAAAGGAAATATGTATGGAATATAAAAGACGCATCTCGATTTATCGAGTCGCTGATATTGGGACTGCCTGTGCCAGGTGTATTTTTCTGTCAAGAAAAAGAAACCAACAAAATGCTGGTCATTGACGGTCAACAACGTCTAAAATCCCTTCAATTTTTCTATAATAAGGTCTTCAAAGATAGTCAAGTATTTAAGTTGAAGGGAGTTCAGGAGGACTTGGATGGCCTTACGGTTGACGATCTTGATAGCAATGACAAGAATAAACTGGATGACAGTGTCATCCATGCAACTGTCATCAAACAAGACTCTCCTGAAGATGATGACAGCAGTATCTATATGATATTCGAACGTCTTAACACCGGGGGCATGAAGCTAGCACCTCAAGAGATTCGTGCTTGTATCTATCACGGATCCTTTAATGAGATGCTGGCTCAACTGGCTACAAATGAAGATTGGAAAAAAATCTATGCTGCAGAAAATCAGAGATTGAAATCAGAGGAACTGATTTTAAGATTTTTCACATTATATGAAAAACATAATGCTTACAAAAAGGGATTGAAGGGATTCTTAAATAAGTACATGGAGGAGAATCAGAATATAGGGGACGAACGACAGTCTATATTGAAGAAACTGTTTTCTACAACAATCAAATATATTTACGATAACATAGGAGAGAATGCATTTAGGTTATCAAAAAATCTCAATGCGGCAGTTTATGATTCAGTAATGATTGGAGTCGCAAATCGATTATCGTCAGATGTAGATACAGATACAAGAAAATTTAAGGACCGATACACTGAGTTATTGGAAAATGCTGACTACCGGAAATATGTAGAAAGCAATACGGCTAGCGAGACATCCGTAAAAGGACGTATTATGAAGCTAATATTACAGAAGAACTCTCATCATCATTGGGATCGATTTACGCAATGCGCAATAGCATAGCCCATGGTGGTAATGATAGTTTATCATTACTAAATCTGAAAAAAGATTTTGCAAACATAGAATTGGTGCTTGCTGTCATAGATCGTGCCATTACAAAATAAATATAAAGCAATGACATCGCCGGAGGATCTTTATATCCACATCCACACATATTCTTCCCGCTGGCATGTCATTGCTTTTTTTAGTGTAATTGTAATATAGTGAGCTTATTGCCGACAAGACTATAATTTATCATTAACAATTAATCATTACTCCAAGTGAAAGGCATAGTATTAGCTGGAGGTTCCGGCACAAGATTATATCCCATTACAAAAGGGGTATCAAAACAACTCCTCCCCATTTTCGACAAGCCGATGGTATATTATCCCATCTCCACACTCATGCTGGCAGGAATAAGGGACATACTCATAATCTCCACACCTCAGGACCTTCCCGGTTTCAAGCGTCTACTCGGGGATGGCTCAGACTATGGAATCAACCTCTCCTACGCTGAGCAACCTTCCCCAGACGGCCTCGCCCAAGCTTTCATCATAGGCAAGGACTTCATAGGCGACGATTCCGCATGCCTCGTTCTCGGCGACAATATATTCCATGGTGCAGGTTTCTCTGAAATCCTCAAGGATGCAGTCAAGACAGCAGAACAAGAGAAAAAAGCCACAGTCTTCGGCTACTGGGTCAACGATCCCGAACGTTATGGGGTAGCCGAATTCGATAAGGAAGGCAATTGCCTCTCCATCGAAGAAAAACCGGAGCATCCCAAGAGCAACTACGCAGTCGTAGGTCTCTACTTCTACCCAAACAAAGTAGTCGAAGTTGCGCACAACATCAAGCCCTCTGCAAGAGGGGAACTGGAGATCACAACTGTCAATCAGGAATTTCTGAAAGATAGCGAGCTTAAAGTACAGACTCTCCCACGCGGCTTCGCATGGCTCGACACCGGTACACATGACTCATTATCAGAAGCCAGCATCTACGTAGAGGTGCTTGAGAAGCGCCAGGGACTGAAGATAGCCTGTCTCGAAGGCATAGCCTACATGAACGGATGGATCAACGCCGACAAACTTCGAGAATTGGCCAAGCCTATGCTCAAGAACCAATACGGCCAATATCTGATGAAGATAGCCGATGAGGAGAATCTCCAAAAATTCAATTAATTTTTACGGTAACGGTTTGTTCTCCGCAAAGCCACCTGTGGCTCGAAAAAATATCCAACAAAAATGCAAGTAATCAAAACAAACATAGAAGGCCCTGTAATCATAGAGCCAAGGATCTTCAAGGATGCCAGAGGCTACTTCTTCGAAAGCTACAACAAGCAGGTCTTTGATGAAAAAGTAGCAAAAGTAGACTTCGTCCAGGACAACGAATCATGTTCCACATATGGAGTAATGCGAGGCCTCCACTTCCAGCGACCTCCCTTCGCACAGGCGAAACTCGTAAGATGCGTGAAAGGCTCAGTGCTCGATGTAGCAGTCGATATCCGCAAAGGCTCGCCTACATACGGACAGCATGTGGCAGTGGAATTGACTGAGGACAACCACCGTCAATTCTTCATCCCCCGAGGCTTCGCCCACGGCTTTGCCGTCCTCAGCGACATCGCCATCTTCCAATATAAGTGTGACAACTATTATCACCCCGAAGCTGACGGTGGCATCTCCATCCTTGACGGCAGCCTCGGAATTGATTGGAAAATAGACCCAACTAATGTCCTCCTCTCAGAAAAAGATAGTTTTCATCCTTTTCTTAAAGATTTTACTACTCCATTCAATTTTATCTAAGTCTACAATAATTGAACTATGTTTATAAAACGGAAAAGACATTATAAACAAAAAAGACGAACAATTAAGGTCACTATTGGCCAGATGATTCTTCTTTTTCCTGAGATAAGCCTTCTATGTAAAGCGGCAAAAAGAGATTTTGAATTAATATCTGGATTAGTGGATAGGCTTAAGCCAGCTTATTATTATTGTGGAATTACAAATGATCCAACTCGAAGGGAATCCGAACATAATGCCAAGTTTTTAGAGTGTATAGATACACACAGTCGGGATAGAGCATCGAGAATAGAAAAAACAATGGAGGGATTAGGCTTTGATACAGGCAGAAAATCAGGCAATGGTGGTACTAAAGACTCCTCATATATTTATGTTTATCGAAAAATAAAGGGAAAAACAATTGAAATCATAAAAAAAGAATAAGCCATAATATGGTTGTAGTAAGCTACCTGTCCAATCGCGTAGTTTGGTCGGTTCGAAAAATTAACAGTAACTATATGGTCGTTAACCATTTGCTGCAGCTTGAGTGAAGCAACTATGATCACTTAGCACTGTGCAAACTAGCACACCATAAGTTATGATAACAGTGTCTTTGACAAGGCTCAAGGTACAAGTATTATCACTGGCAATGTCGACAACGGTGAAAACCATAAATACATATTTGATAGAGGAACTTCCTCAGTCCATAGAGTCTTTGGACCCCACAATAACCGCAACCAGTTCGGCAACAAGAAAAACTGCAAATCAACTCGGAGAGTTGATGATAATACTGAAACCTTAGGTTTAATACATGGTATATTAACATAAATAATGTTAAGGATTCAAATTCATTGATTTCCGCTAACTTAAGTCCTACGGCGATATATCATTGGACGTAACTGTCCAATTACCTTTTTTGGCGATTTGACCCAGGGGCATTAATTTTGCAGGCGTTAACTTAAACGCAACAAAATTATGATCTCAAACATCCAGATGGAAAAGCTGTGGCAACGTTACCAGTCGGAAGGAGTTGCCCACAACATGTCAATCCAGCAGTTCTGCTCGATGAACAATGTCCCCTACAACTCGTTCGAAAAATACC
>CAYZFG010000087.1:0-9545 GCA_964477665.1 uncultured Staphylococcus sp. | reverse complement strand
CGCTCGATGAAGTCTTCGGTATCCTGAATCTGCTTCTGCTGGTTGAGGTAGGCGCGACGCTGCTGTTCGAGCCGCTCGGCGCGGAGGGTCAAATAGCGGGAGTAGTTGACGGAATAATCATAGATTTTTCCGAGTGAAATCTCGATGGTGCGGTTGGTGACATTGTCGATAAACGCGCGGTCATGGCTCACGAGCACTACGGCATCGGCCTTGGTCACGAGGAAATTCTCAAGCCACTGTATCGACTCGATGTCGAGGTGGTTGGTAGGCTCGTCGAGCAGGAGCACGTCGGGGCGCGTCAGAAGGATTTTGGCCAGCTCGATACGCATGCGCCATCCGCCCGAGAACTCGGCGGTGGGGCGATTGAAATCGGTGCGGAGGAAACCGAGACCGAGCAGCGTCTTTTCCATCTCGGCCTCGAAGTTTTCGGTCTGCTCTATGGCAAGCCTGTCAGTAAGATTAGCCACATCTTCTATAAGGGCGGCGTATTGCGGTGAATCGTAATCGGTGCGGGTGGCGAGCTGCTCGTTGAGCTCGTCGAGGCGGGCACGCATCTCGTCGACATGCGAGAAAGCCTTGCGCACTTCTTCAATTACGGTAGCTGTATCAGATGTGGTCATCTGCTGCGGAAGATAGCCTACGGTGGTGCCTGACGGCACAGCGATAGAGCCTGATGTGGGCTTCTGGAGGCCGGCGATAATCTTGAGCATGGTCGACTTTCCGGCTCCGTTTTTACCCACGAGGGCTATCTTGTCCTTGCGGTTGATGATATAAGATATATTGTCGAGCAGCGTCTTGGCGCTGAACTCTACGGTGAGATTGTTGATTGAAATGCTTGTCATGACACTGCAAAGTTACTGACAATCTTTCAAACCCACAAATCCCCCGTGAAATGAAGGGGGGGGGAGGTCACCTGACGAAAGGGTTGTGGCGCGACGGGTCGGGGATGAATGACTCAAATGAATTATCGTCGTAATACACCACGATGCTCATCACGCGCTTGCCCGTGTCAGTAGTAAAGGTAAATGAATCGTTGCCCTGCGTCTTCGCCGTCTGGCGCTTGCGCTGCGAGGGGTAACCGTAGGGCACGGTAACTTCATCGTGAGCCATCGGATAATCGGCCGATCTTTCGGCGGCTTCTTCGTGAAAATTTTCCGGTGTCTCGTCAGGATTACTTTCTGCAAACCTAAATTCTCTCTCCGATGATTGATTGTCAGATGGTTGCGTCTCAGATGCGGCTGAAAATGACGAGATTTGAGGCTCTGAGGTTTCAATATTTTTCGCCGTCAACATATCCCCCTCGCCAAAAAGCAACCACAGCATGGAAAGCGTGGGGTAGGATGTGTGGATTTTGGAGATGACTTCATCTGATACCTTCTTGTTTCGGCCGTTAAGCAGCTGAGATGCAGAGGGGCGGGGTATGCCGCAGTAGTCGGCAAACTGTGTGACGCTGATCTGCTCGTGGTCCAGATACTGTTTTAATCTCGAAACTATATCCATAGCGGTAAATTTGTGTTTGCAATGAGTATGCAAATGTAATTATTATTTCTGAAATTGCAAAATTTATTTTTACAAATTTGAATTTTAAAACACAAACATTCTGTTTTCAAACTCAATCTACCCACCTCACGGCAAGCCGATCTCTCCTCGATTTTATTAAAGTGAATATTTAATGATTGTATGGTAAATAGTTGATTAATTGAGATGTATAGGTATAATTAAATAGCGTCGGCTTAAATTTAACCCGATATAGGGTGTAAATTTAAACCGACGCTTTAATAAGAATTCATATAATAGTGAATTTCAACTGACTACGGTGAATGTTAAATACTTTTAAGTCTTGTTTTAGGCTTTTTGATTGATTTTGCAACTCTGTTTGAGTTTTAGATTTCCGAGCTTTTCTCTCGGTTTGATTTATTATCCCGGGCGGGTGTTTTGAAAATCAACCGTAAGAATTTCGGAATTTGCAAACTTAAAATCTAATCAATTTGCAAATGATTATGCAAAATCAAACTATTGCCAAAATTTCAATTTACAATTTTAAATTGTCGATCATCTCCATGATTCGTTTGATTATAAAACAATTCGGTTTTGGTTTTGCTTAGTGATTAACTATATTTAACATTACGATGCTGTTACAATTTGCTTTTAAGAATTTGATTTTAAAATTCTCCGTTTATGGTTAGAATCATTATAATGTATATATTTGTGATTTTTCGTATCTTTGTTGTGATTATAAACCGCGAAAATACACTCACACAATATGCCCGAAAGATACTCAGAAATAGACGATACCTCATTTGACGCCGAGGAATTGCTCAATCCGCGCGCTGTATCTCCTGCTCCCGTGCAACGGCAAGAGCCGGCGGATATTCCGTTGCGCGATGCCGCCGTTGCTGCTCCCGTAGAGCCCCGTCAGGAACCGCCGTCTTCCCCCGAACCCTTTAATACCCCGCTCCCCCGCCAGCCTCAGATGCCGGTGTCACCTCAGCCTGAACCCTCATCCGCACCGTCGGCTAACTATGTTCATGAGGCCGACGTAAGGGCTAACGATGAAGGGCGCGCTCCCGAGGAGTTGATAGGAAAGTCGACACTGCGTAAGTTGCGTATGTTCAGCGGCATCGTGCTGTTTTTCCTCGCCGCCTATTCCCTTATAGTGACGATTTCCTATTTCGCCAATCTGTCGCATGACCAGAGCGCACTGCTCGGTGAGGACTACGACCCCTACCTCTACGGCAACGCCGGAGGAATGGTGGGGGCGTGGATGTCACACTTCCTGCTCTATGAGTGGCTGGGCGTGGGAGGCTTTATATTTATATATTATGTGGGAGCCCTGTCGCTGAAGTTGCTCAACGTAATCAATTTCCGCTTCTGGAGCTTCACGTTCAAGTGTCTGCTTTCGGCTATAGCCGTGTCGATTATCGGCGGATTTTTCGTCGAAGCATTCCATACCCATTCCCGATTCTACTGGGGAGGTCTTCACGGCTATATGATCAACCATCAGCTCACGATCCTTGCCGGAGTGTGGGGCGCGCTGGGGGTTAGTGCCATAATGGCCGGACTGCTTATAGTAATGTTTATCGACTCTATCTCCAAGACCGGTCGCTGGATAGGCCGGCGTGTAGAGGCGTTGCGCGAGCGCCGCCGCCGCGAGCAGGCTGAGTTTAATGCCCGCCGTGAGGAGGCTGAGCGTATCCGACAGCAGGAGGAAGAGGAATTCCGTCGCGAGGAGGCTCGCAAGATAGCCGAGGAGGAAGCGCAGGAAAGGGCTGAGCAAGAGGCTGCCCGTGCTGCTGCAGCAGCAGTTGCTCCGGCACCGTCTCCGGCTCAGAATGTTGAGCAGGATTCAAATGTTGATGCCAAAGAGGATGAGGAGCCGCGGCCTGAGAGCGCTCCGGCCCATGAAGAGCAGCGTGATGACTTGTTTGTAGCCGCGGCAGCGACGGTAGCCGGTGTTGAAGAAATCCCCTCGGTTGTGGACGACGAACCGCTTTTCGACCCCGATTCTTTTACCGGGACCCACAGCGATTATGATGATAACGACGACCTCTTCGTCCGTCCTACGCCTCATGACAATCCTCAGCATGCTCCTCAGGAAGAAGAGCCGTATGAGGATGAAACCGAGACCCCCGAGCCTGATATGACTGAGTATGAAGAAGATGAGACTGATGATGAGCCCGTGGAGAATGACCACGCCGAGATGGTGGTGGAGAAGCCCGTAATCGAGAAGTGTACCGAAGTGGTCGTTCCCGCAACTACATATTATGACCCTACGGCCGAACTGTCGCACTTCACCTTCCCGTCGCTCGACCTTCTGCGCGATGTGGCTTATTCTACTGACAGTGTGGATGCCACCGAGATGGAGGAAAACAAGGTGCGTATCACCAAGACCCTCGGTGACTACGGAATACCCATCTCCCATATCCACGCTACCGTGGGCCCTACCGTGACGCTCTACGAGATTATTCCTGCCGAGGGTGTGCGTATCGCCAAAATCAAGCGTCTTGAGGACGATATCGCCATGAGCCTCGCAGCCCTGGGTATCCGTATCATCGCTCCCATTCCCGGAAAGGGTACTATAGGTATCGAGGTGCCGAATAAGGATCCGCAGGTGGTGTCGATCCGCTCGATTCTCTCTTCACGTAAGTTTCAGGAGAGCAATATGGAGCTTCCGATGGCGCTTGGCTGCACGATATCCAATGATGTGTTTATGGCGGACCTTGCCAAGATGCCCCACCTGCTTGTGGCCGGTGCTACGGGTATGGGTAAGTCGGTGGGACTGAATACCATCATCGCATCGCTGCTCTACAAGAAGCACCCGGCCGAACTGAAATTTGTGCTCATCGACCCCAAGATGGTGGAGTTCAGCTTATACGCCAGCCTCGAAAACCACTACCTTGCCAAGTTGCCCGACGAAGAGGATGCAATCATTACCGACCCCTCAAAGGTTGTGGCCACGCTCAATTCGCTCTGTATCGAGATGGACAACCGCTACGCTCTGCTCAAGATGGCATCATGCCGAAATATCAAGGAGTACAACGAGCGCATACAGCGCGGCAATCTCATGGCCAAGCACGAGCAAGGTCACCGCTTCCTTCCATATATTGTGGTGATTGTGGATGAGTTTGCCGACCTTATCATGACTGCCGGTAAAGAGGTGGAGACTCCTATCGCCCGTATCGCACAGAAGGCACGTGCCGTGGGTATTCACATGATACTCGCCACCCAGCGACCCTCGACCAATGTGATAACGGGTGTCATCAAGGCCAACTTCCCCGGCCGCGTAGCATTCCGCGTGTTCCAGATGGTCGACTCACGCACTATCCTCGACCGTCCCGGAGCTAATCAGCTCATAGGCCGCGGCGATATGCTGTTTTCAAACAACGGCAAGATCGAGCGCGTGCAGTGTGCCTTTATTGATACTCCTGAAGTAGAGGCAATCTGCGAGGCTATCAGCCGACAAGTGGGCATGGGCACTTATCCGTTGCCAGAATATGTGCCGGAGACCGATGCCGCAGGCGGCATCTCGGGCAATCCCTCTGACCGCGACCCCCTCTTCGGCGATGCAGCCCGATACGTAGTGCAGACTGATACTGCCTCGACCTCGTCGCTACAGCGGCGCTATTCGATAGGGTATAACCGTGCCGGCAAGATTATGGACCAGCTTGAGGCCGCAGGTATCGTGGGCCCGTCGCAGGGAGGAAAGCCTCGTCAGGTGCTCATGGATACCACTCAGGTAGCAAGAATGCTCGGCGATGAATAACACAGAATTTGAATCACTTATGATCTCCCGCCGCGATGATGCGCAGCGGGAGATTCTTATGCGCTTCTTCCGCACGGCTCCGGGACAGTATGGCGAGGGCGACGAATTTCTCGGGATAAGAGTCCCACAGATAAGAGCGATTGTAAAGCAGGTGCGAGGTCAGTTGGCGCTCGATGATATTGCCGCTCTGTTGGCTTCAAAGTGGCATGAGGTGAGATTGGCGGGGTTGCTTCTCGTCGTGGAGGAGATGAACAAGGTGACGCCCCGAGGGAAGAAGGCGCATGATACCGTAGCCATGCGCCGGCGACGGGAGGAGTTGGCACGCTTTTATCTGGCGCATGCCCGCCGTGCCAACAACTGGGATCTCGTTGACCTGTCATGTCAATATATCCTCGGGCCTTACATTTTTCTATCGGGTGATTATGGGATATTACTGCAACTCTCGCGCAGCGATAATCTCTGGGAGCAACGTATTGCCATAGTTACGACATTGTATTTCATACGGCAGGGTAGCCTTAAACCCACTTTTGAGATTTGCGAGAAGCTTCTGGGTCATCCACATGATCTTATCCACAAGGCTATAGGATGGACGTTGCGAGAAGCCGGGAAGAAAGACAAGCCCGCTCTGGAACACTTTCTGTCCACACACATCCGCCGACTCCCGCGCACGGCTCTCCGCTACGCCATCGAGCGTTTCCCCGAGCAGGAGCGCAAGGAATGGTTGAGGAAATAAAAATCCGGACCGGTATCCGCTTATGGATGCCGGTCCGGTAAGTATCAGGGGAGAGTAGAATCAATATGCAAACATCGGATACTTCTCCATCGTCTCATTGACCTTGGCGCGCACCGTAGCGATCACTTTCTCATCTTCAGGGGCGGAGAGCACGGTGTCGATCATGTCGGCAATCTCAAGCATCAGACTTTCATCAGCGCCGCGGGTGGTGATGGCGGGTGTGCCTAAGCGTATACCTGAAGTCTGGAAGGGCGAGCGGGTATCGAAGGGCACCATGTTTTTGTTGGCGGTAATGTCGGCCTGTACGAGTGCTTTTTCAGCAACCTTACCGGTGAGTTCGGGGAACTTGGTACGGAGGTCTACGAGGATGCAATGGTTGTCAGTACCGTCAGATACGATCTTGTAACCCTTATCCATCAGAGCCTTGGCAAGCGTAGCCGCATTCTTCTTAACCTGAAGCTGATACTCGCGGAACGAAGGTTGAAGAGCCTCGCCGAACGCTACGGCCTTGGCAGCGATGACATGTTCGAGCGGGCCACCCTGTACACCGGGGAACACGGCAGAGTCGAGCAACGACGACATCATGCGGGTCACACCCTTGGGAGTGGTCTTGCCCCAGGGATTCTCGAAGTCCTTACCCATGAGTATCACACCCCCTCGCGGACCGCGAAGAGTCTTGTGGGTGGTGGAGGTGACGATATGGGCATAGGGAAGAGGGTTCTCAAGAAGTCCGGCGGCAATAAGTCCAGCGGGGTGAGCCATGTCCACCATGAAAATCGCACCGATTTCATCGGCAATCTTACGCATGCGGGCATAGTCCCATTCGCGGGAGTAAGCGCTTGCTCCGCCTATGATGAGCTTCGGACGCTCGCGCAGTGCCACCTCTTCCATCTGGTCGTAGTCTACGCGGCCGGTCTCGGCATCGACATTATAGTCAAGAGCCTGAAATACAAGACCCGAGAAGTTTACAGGGCTACCGTGAGATAGGTGGCCGCCATGGGCGAGGTTGAGTCCCATGAACTTGTCGCCGGGCTTGAGGCAAGCCATAAACACGGCCATATTGGCCTGGGCGCCGGAGTGAGGCTGCACGTTGGCATATTCGGCGCCGAAGAGCTTGCAGAGACGCTCGATAGCTACGCGCTCGGCCTCGTCGACTACCTCGCAACCGCCGTAGTAGCGGTGACCGGGATAGCCTTCGGCATATTTGTTGGTCAGGCAAGAGCCCATTGCCTTCATTACGTCGTCGCTTACGAAGTTTTCCGACGCTATCAGTTCGATTCCCTTCTTCTGGCGACGGTGTTCGCGCTCGATAATGTCGAAAATTACTTTATCTTTCTCCATAATTGTCATATATATGATTAGTATTATTATTTCTTTTTCACTGACCAGCCAAACCGGCCCAACTCATCGCCCTGCCCATAGTAGTGCCCGTGAGAGTAATTGAGCAATCCTGCGCGTCCCAGATCAAATGCACCGGTTGAGGGATCTATCAGGGCTTCGTCGGCCAATACATTGATTACGTCGGCTATAAACATATCGTGGCTTCCGAGGCGCATGATAGTCTTTACCCGACATTCGATATTGAGCGGCGACTCCTCGATGCCCGGGCATGACACCATCACGCCTTTCTGGCGGGTAAGACCCGTCTCCTTCCATTTGTCAAAGTCGCGGCCCGATCTTACTCCCGCCCAGTCGGTAGCTCGGGCCATTGCGCCGGTGGTGAGGTTGATGGTAAACTCCATCGAAGCCGAGATAAGCTCGTGGGAAAAGCGCTCGGGGCGCACCGAGATATAGCACATCGGAGGATTGGTACATATAGTCCCCGTCCATGCTACGGTAAAGAAATTGTCATGCGTGCCGTCGCTGCAACTTACCAGTACGGCAGGCAGAGGATATATCATCGTTCCCGGTTTCCACGACTGCTTCATAGGCTGCGTCGCTTAAAGGATATTAGCCTCTTCGCGGTTAATGGAGCGGCCGCAGTAGTGGCAGGTGAGCTCGTCGCCGTCGACCGTGAAGATGGTCGACATGGGCTCATTGTTGGTGATGCACTTGGGGTTGGAGCACTTCACCAGGCCCTTGATCTTATCGGGGAGCACTACGTTGCGCTTTTCCACCACCTCATAGTCGCGGATTATATTGACCACCGCGCTCGGGGCTATGATAGCTATGCGGTTGATAAGCTCCTCGGGAAACTCCACATCGGCAACCTTGATGATACCCTTTTTGCCGAGTTTCTCACTATCGAGATTAAATCCGATAGTGACGGCCGATTTCATGCGGTCGAGGCCGAGAATCTTCACCGCTTTAAAGAGCGATTCCGACGCGATATGATCTATGACCGTGCCGTTTCGGAGAGCCGCTACGGCTAATTCTTTTGAAGGATGATTCTTCATGTGAATGAATTATTTAGCTCGGCGTTATTCCACCGGAATGTTTAACAATGTGCAGATTATGGCCTGACGTGCGTAGAGACCGTTGCGGGCCTGATCGAAATAGTAGGCCTTGGGATTGTCGTCGACATCCTGATTGATCTCGTTGACGCGGGGCAGGGGATGAAGGATGCGCAGATTGTCGCGCGAGCCTTCGAGCATGGCGTTGTTGAGCGTATAGAGGTCCTTCACCTTTTCATATTCCATGATATCGGTGAAGCGCTCGCGCTGCACGCGGGTCATATATATAATGTCGCTAGAATTGATCACTTCTGCCGAGAAATCCTTGTGCTCGGTAAACTTGATGCCGTTTTGAGTGCAGAAGTCCTTGTATTCCTGCGGCATCTGCAGTTCATCGCAAGCCACGAAGCGGAAAGTGGGGTTGAAATAGCGCATAGCCATCAGCAGCGAGTGGACCGTGCGGCCATACTTGAGGTCACCCACAAGCGTGATAGTGAGATTTTCAAGCGTGCCCTGAGTCTTGTATATCGAATACAGGTCGAGCATCGTCTGGGTAGGGTGCTGGTTGGCACCGTCGCCGGCATTGATAATGGGCACTGACGACACCTCTGAAGCATATCTTGCCGCCCCTTCGAGATAATGACGCATCACGATAAGATCAGCGTAATTGCTCACCATCTTGATTGTATCTTTAAGAGTCTCGCCCTTCGACGAGCTCGACGTGGCCGCGTCGGAAAAACCTATCACACGACCGCCCAGACGGTTGACCGCCGTCTCGAAGCTAAGCCTCGTGCGAGTCGACGGCTCGAAAAAGAGAGTTGCTACTACGCGGCCTTCAAGCAGCCTGCGATTAGGATTCTCCTCAAACTTACGCGCTTTGTCGAGCAAGCTGAGTATTTCCTCACGACCGATGTCGGAGATCGAAACAAGGCTTTTAGTATTCATTGTATAAGCAAATGTTAGGCAAAAATAGAAAAAAATCGCGATACAAGCAAAAAATCTCCGCCGGCCCGTATTAAAAAATTCCACAAGAAAGAAAATTTCAAAAAAAATGCCTCACCGCTTGGTCGGGTCAAAAAATATGCATAACTTTGCACCTACCAAAAGGAGTGGTGCTCGAGTGGCTGAAGAGGCACGCCTGGAAAGCGTGTATACG
>CAYZFG010000086.1:0-9730 GCA_964477665.1 uncultured Staphylococcus sp. | reverse complement strand
CTGTAGGTCCCGTGCTCTCTACCAAGGAAATCATGACTGATGAATCGCTCTACGATGGCAACACCCTCGTCCGCATCAATCAGGGCGGCGAAATCGGTGAATTCGTTACCGTAGGATGTCCTTTCACAATGTCCAACTATCAGCCTACCTACGGCCCCGCTCCTGCACTGGGCGAGAATACCGCCGAGATTCTTACCTCACTCGGTTACACCGCCGAACAGCAGGCTGCCATGAAGGCCAACGGTACCACCGAGCCTCTTACCGACGGCAAGATGTAATCCCATCTACCCATTGACATAATGACACCACGAGCGGCTTGCGACTGACAAAGCTCTCTCGCAAGCCGCTTTACAATATTAAAACTCACAAATCAACAAACAAATTAATTGACAATGGCAACAACTACTACAACTCCAGCTGCTACTCCCGCTGCCAAGCCCGCATTTCCCGAGCAGGTGACCGGTATGTATATTCTGGCTGAATCTCTTCGCCGACTTAATCTTATGGATGTATATGGCCTCGTAGGTATCCCTGTGACCGAGGCTGCTTTCGCCATGCAGAAAGTGGGAATCAACTATTACGGTTTCCGTTTCGAGCAGCAGGCCGGTATGGCCGCAGCCACCCACGGCTATCTTACCAAGACCCCGGGTGTGCTTCTTACCGTATCGTCGCTCGGCTTCCTCAACGGTCTTACCGCTACCACCAACGCTACTGTCAACTGCTATCCTATGATCCAGATTTCGGGTGCTTCCGATCCTACTATGGTGGATATGGACATGGGTACTTACGAGCAGCTTGACCAGCTCAATACCGCCCGTCCTCTCGTGAAAGCAGCATTCCGTTGCTCTCACGCCAAGGATATCCCCGCAGCCGTAGCCCGCGCTTACCGCGCAGCCGTCAGCGGCCGTCCCGGCGGTGTATATATCGACATGACTACCCCCGCATTAGGTGAAATCATGAACCGCGAGGATGCCGAGAAGCTCTTCTACGAGCCCGTCGACATCGCTTCGCCCGTAGCTCCTAATGCCGAATCGGTAGCCCGCGCCGTAGAAATCATCTCGCAGGCCAAGCGCCCCGCAATCCTCTTGGGTAAGGGTGCAGCTTACGCTCAGGCTGAAGATAAGATCAAGACTCTCGTGGAGACTTACAAGATTCCTTACCTCGCGATGTCAATGGCCAAGGGTCTTCTCCCCGACAACGGCGAGTACAGTGCCCTCTCATGCCGTAGCACCATCATGGAGCAGGCCGATGTCACTATCGTGATCGGCGCCCGTATCAACTGGATGCTTTCGTTTGGCCGCGGCAAGTGGAATCCCGATATGAAATTCGTGCAGCTCGACGTGCAGCCTACCGAAATCGACCGCAACGTGCCCATCGCAGCTCCTGTGGTAGGTGATATGAACCTCTCGCTCGACGCAATCCTCGAAGGCCTTGCCAAGACCAAGACTCAGGCTGATCCCGCTTGGCTCGCTTCACTTCAGGCCGAGTCCAAGGAGAAGAACGCCAAGTTCCAGGCTCGTCTTGCCGACGCTGCCAAGGCTACTCCTATGAATCACTGGAGCGCACTGAGCGCCATCAAGCCTATCCTCGAATCCAACCCCGACGTGATCCTCGTGAACGAAGGTGCCAACACCCTCGATGATACCCGCGACACCGTCGACATGGCTCTCCCCCGCCACCGCGTGGACTGCGCCTCATGGTCAATCATGGGTATGGGTATGGGATCTACCATCGGCGCCGCTGTGGCTACCGGCAAGAGCGTAGTCGCTATAGAAGGTGACTCGGCATTCGGCTTCTCAGGCATGGACTTCGCTACCATCTGCCGCTACAAGCTCCCTTGCACCGTAGTGATCTTCAACAATGGCGGTATCTACAACGGTATCGGCGAAGACCCCTCAGGCAAGGATGCTCCCGCACCTACCACCCTTGACATCAATGCCCGCTACGATAAGATAGGTGAAGCCTTCGGCGCCAAGGGCTACTACGTCACTACCACCGACGAGCTCTCGGCCGCCCTTAAGGAAGCCATCGCATCCAAGGCTCCTGCCATCATCGACGTGCAGCTTGCCGCCGACTCAGGTAAGGAATCAGGCCACATCGGTTATCTTAACCCCGCACCTCTTATCGACTACACCGTCTGATAATCAGGCACTACATAATATCTCCGCCGGGTCACCGGCCCGGCGGATTCACCTCAATATCAACTATTAATCCCCTCATTTTATGGAACATGTGATATTATACGCAATCGTCCCGATTATCGTGGTGATGCTGGCCGGATTCATTGCCGGTAAAAAAGGTGCTTTCACCGGCGACGATGCCAAGAAATTCAATAAGGTAGTGCTTGATTTCGCACTTCCTGCAGCCCTCTTCGTATCGATAGTACAGGCTACCCGCGAGGATCTTGTAAAGGATCTTAAGCTTACTATTGTATCTACCATCGGTATCATGGCCTGCTTTATGCTTGTATACTTCGTATTCAAGTACTGTTTTAAGAAAAATACCGGTGCCGACGCTGCTGTCAGCGCTCTTATCAGCGGTTCGCCTACAATCGGCTTCCTCGGATTTGCCGTGCTTGAGCCTATCTTCGGTACCAATGCTTCAGTAGCGCTCGTGGTAGCCATCGTAGGTATCGTGGTCAACGCCATCGGTATCCCTGTAGGTCTTTCACTTATGAACGCTTCGCTGGCCAAGCAGAATCCTAACCACAAGCAGGAATCGGCATGGAAACCGGTTCTCCACGCGCTGGCTCAGCCTGTGGCATGGGCTCCTATCTTAGCCGTGGTATGGGTACTCATCGGTATACCCTGGTCTCCGAAATTGAGTCCTTCATTTGACCTTATCGCCAAGGCCAACGCCTCAATGGCCGTATTCTCGGCAGGTATCACCCTCTCGGCCATCAAGGTTACAATCAACTGGCAGGCTATCCTGGGTTCAATCATGAAGATGGTGGTAATGCCCGCAGTGGTTCTCGCACTGGGCCTCCTCTTCCACATGGATCCCTTCAACCTCAAGATGCTCGTGGTAGCCGCCGCTCTTCCCCCTGCATTCTCAGGTATCATCATCGCCGACGAGTACGATACTTACGTTGCTACCGGTACCTCTTCGTTGACGCTTAGTGTGATTCTCTTCGTAGGCTTCTGTCCTCTCTGGATATGGCTTACTGATGTCGCAATCCACGCATTTGCATAACGAACTATTTGCCAAAACCTTTACGGCTCTAAAATAACAATAGTTTTGACGTTGATTTTCCCGGGGACGGTGCCGTACCGTCCCCGGTTATTTTTGTGTATATGCGTTTCGGAATTACTCCTTCATAGCCTTTTCGATGGCGGCTATGTCGTCCTGGAGTTTCTTTTCGATGGGTATGCGTTCCTCGATGCTGTTGCAGGCGTAGAGCACAGTGGCGTGGGTGCGTGACAGGCGGGCGCCAATGGCCTTGAGGGGCATCTTGGTGTGCTTCTTGACGAGATACATCACCATCTGGCGGGCATCGGAGATCTCGCGCTTGCGCGACTTGGTGAAGATGTCGTCGGGGTTGATGTTGTAGAAGTCGCTCACGTGGCGGGTGATGTCCTCAAAGTTGAGGGTGCGCTTGTTGATTTTCACCGCGTTGGCAAGCACGTTGCGGGCTAGGTCGAGGTTGATTTCGCGGTTGAGGAATGTGGCGTGGGCAAGGAGCGAGACTACGATACCTTCGAGTTCGCGGATGCTTTCAGTGACATTTGATGCGATGAAGTCCATCACGTCGCGGGGTATGCTGAGCCCGTCTTGCGAAGCGCGCATGTTGAGCACATCCTTGCGGAGCTCATAGTCAGGACGCTCTATCATCACCGTGGTGCCGCCCTTGAAGCGCGACAGCAGGCGCTCTTCCATTCCCTTCATGAGAGCCGGCGGGCAGTCGCTCGACAGGATGAGCTGCTTCTGATTCTGCTTGAGGTGATTGAAGATGTGGAAGAAGGTATTTTGGGTCTTGGTCTTTCCTATCAGGTCCTGAATATCGTCGATGATGAGCACGTCGATACCCTGATAGAATGTGATGAAATCATTGATTTTACCCTGATGCTCGGCGGTGGTATACTGGCTCTGGAAGAGGCGTGAGGTAATATACAGTACGCGCGCCTGCGGATTGTGCTCCTTGATGCGCACTCCTATCGCCTGGATGAGGTGGGTCTTGCCCACTCCGCAGGGACCGCATACGAAGAGGGGATTGAATGTCTTGAGCTTGGGATTGTCGGCTATGGCCTCGCCTATCGACACGGCTACTTTATTGCTCTCGCTCTTGCAATAGTTCTCGAAATTATACGAGGGATTGAGCTGCGAATCCACTTCCTCGATCGGCTCGCGGTGAAAGGGATTGGCCGTAGCACCCTGGGCCGGACGCACTGCCGGCGACTGGCGCGACGATTCCATCGTCACGGCCGTAGTGGGCTCGTTGTTGATCTGATTATAGTGGTAGAAGAGCTGTGTGCCGTGGCCGTACACTTTAGTAAGCGCTGCCACAATCAGCCTGAGAAAGCGCTCCTCAAGCTGCTCATAGAAGTAGGGCGACGGAATATTGATGACCAATTTTCCGTCTTCATAGCTGTGAAACGTCAGCGGCTTAAACCACGCGTTGTACAGCTCGGGCGAGAGGTTGTCGGCAATGAATTGCTGACATTGTTCCCATTTAAGGGAGTTTTCGTTGTTCATTTTGCGGTATATACATTCAATTCTTTTCGATGCAAAATTCTTATTTTTTTTTCATAAAATAAAGCGGTTTTTTATTTGGAATTAATAAGTTTTGTATACGATATTGAAAATCAACCGATTGCAAAGTTATTAACACTCCATTAAAGTATCACTGCAATTTTATATATCTATATAGTTGTAAATCTGAATTATACACTATTCGGTTAAAGCAAGGGTTTAATTTCGGAGTTTGCGGTTTGCTTTTCCTAACAGCCTATTTTTCACGCTCTTTATACCCGGGCCGGAAAGAAAAGTGATATTGCTTGCTTATTCGGACTGAGTCCGAATAAGCCATAACGGCCGGCATCACTTGTCTAATCCGGGTATTTTTGATAATTTTGTAACTGCAAATTCTCACTGACTCACTTATGCAGGAATCCTACACCATAACCCACGCTACGCGCGCGATAGCACTGTGCCGCGGAATATTCGCCAAAAAGCTTACTGACTACGGAGCATCGTGGCGCATCATGCGCCCCATGTCGATCACTGATCAGCTCTTCATCAAGGCCAAGCGCATACGCACTCTCGAAACTGACACGGCTATGGTCGACGAGGGTATCCTGCCCGAGTTTATGGCTCTGGTCAACTATGGTATAGTGGGGCTGATTCAGCTGCAACTCGGTTATGCCGACTGCGCCGACATCTCTGCTGACGAAGCTCTTGCCCTCTACGACAAGTACGCCCGATACACACTCGACCTCATGGCCGCCAAGACCCATGACTACGGCGACGCATGGCGCGACATGCGGGTAATATCTTACACCGATCTTATCCTCACGAAGATCCAGCGCATAAAGCAGATAGAGGACAACGACGGCGCTACCATCATCTCTGAGGGTATCGACTCTAATCTGATGGATATAATCAACTATGCCATCTTCGCCATCATCAAGCTCACCGATGGAGAAGAATAACGAAATCCTGCGCCGGCGCATCACGGCGGTCGTTGTGGTGATACTCCGTATCATCATCGGCGCCACGTTCATCCTCTCGGGGTGGGCAAAGGCCATCGACCCGTGGGGCACGGTCTACAAGATTTCAGAGTATCTCGACGTGTGGGGGCTCGACATCCCGCGGGCTCTGGTGACGAGCGCTACGTTTCTGCTCTCGTCGTGGGAGTTTGTGTGGGGTGCGCTGTTGCTTGTCGGCACCTATCGCCGCGTTTCGGTCATCTCCCTGCTCCTGTGCATGGCCGTCATGCTCCCGCTATCGCTCTACATCGCTGTGGCCTCACCGGTGGCTGACTGCGGCTGCTTCGGCGATCTTGTCAAGGTATCCAATACCGGCACGTTTATCAAAAACAACTTCATCACGGCCGCGCTGGTGTATCTGCTCGTATATAACACTCGCGTGCAGCCCGTCTATACTCCCCACACTCAGTGGATAGTGGGAGGTGTACTCACGTTCTACATACTCATCATTGCTCTGATAGGCTACAACATCCAGCCACTTGTCGACTTCCGCCGCTTTGCCCCGGGCACGTCGCTCATGCCGGCCGACGATGAAGAGATTACTGATGATGAAGATGAGCCCGAGTATTCATTCATCTACACGCGCCACGGCGTGACCCGCTCCTTTACAGCCGACGAGCTCCCTGACTCTACATGGACATTTGTGGAGCGCCGGCTTGAAAGCGGCTGGGAAGGGATAGACGACGGCCTGAGCGTGATGGTCGACGGCGACGATGTGTTGCCCGACATCATCGCCCCTGACGGTGATACGCCTCTTGCCGAGCAGTTCATAGTTACCCTGCCGCAGCCGGGCGAGGTGGATCTGTCGTTCACCAATCTTATCAATGACCTCAACGACTACATCACCGAGCGCGGCGGCTCGCTCACGGCATTCATTGCCGGCGACTCGGTAGCCATAGCCCGATGGATGGATATTTCGATGGCGTCGTATGACATCTATCGCGTGGAGCCCAACCTTATCAAGGAACTTGCGCGAGGCACGGCGGCTCTTGTATATCTGCGCGACGGCACGGTGGTGTGGAAGCGCACCCTTTCGTCAATCGACCCGGCTGCCACCGGCCGCCACTCGGCATCGCGGCTCGACGAGACTCTCGACCCCGAGCCCGGCAAGATGCTCATGTATATCAACTGCGCTCTTGCCGCCATTCTCATCATCCTCTGGCTCTTTGACCTGCTCCTGCCCCGCGAAAAGTCGGCCAGCAAGGGCAAGAAGAAGGCTGAGGCTACTCCTGAAGAAACTAAAACCCCAACTTAATATTACTCCACACAATGCTTACCGCCCTTTACCGCATCTATCAGATACTTATCATGTGGCCGCTGCTTATCGTCTACACCGTGATTACGGCCGTAGTCACCGTGATAGGCTGCGCGCTCGGCTTCGGCCGCGTCATGGGTTATTACCCTGAAATCCTGTGGGGCCGCATGTTTTGCTGGCTCGCTTTCGTAAGGGTCACCTCGCGCGGTCACGAGAATATCGATCCGAATACTTCTTACGTGTTCACCCCCAATCACCAGAGTGCTTACGATATTTTCTCTATCTACGGCTACTTGGGTCACAATTTCCGCTGGATGATGAAGCAGGAGCTCCGCAAGCTCCCCGTGGTGGGCTGGGCCTGCGAGAAGTCGGGCCAGATTTTCGTCGACAACACTTCGGTAAGCGCCACGCGCCACACTATGTCAGAGGCTGAAAGTCGGCTGAGCGGCGGCATGTCGCTTGTAGTGTTCCCCGAGGGTGCCCGTACGTGGGACGGCAAGATGCGTCGGTTCAAGAAAGGTGCGTTTAAGCTCGCCATGGAGTTTGGACTGCCTATAGTACCGGTTACCATCGACGGTGCTTTTGCCGTGCAACCCCGCTTCCGCAAGCTCTGTAATCCCGGCCATATCACCCTCACCATCCACAAGCCCATCGCTCCCCCGGTGGACGAGCACGATATTCCACGCGTCATGGAGGAGGCTCATCAGGTAGTGGAGAGCGCGCTCCCCGCGGCTGAACAATAAGGCCGCGCGAGGCGTTAGATTACTGACAAAAAGGCAGAGACTGCCACCGTGGCACGATTTGTGCAGTACTTATTTACAGAACTAACATATAATTATAACATCAATACATATTTATCATGAATATCAAACCCTTAGCTGACCGTGTGCTTATCGAGCCCACTCCCGTAGAAGAAGTCACCATGTCAGGCATCATCATCCCTGACTCGGCCAAAGAGAAACCCCTCCGCGGCACTGTGCTCGCCACCGGCGACGGCACAAAAGACGAAGAAATGGTAGTAAAGAAGGGCGACAACGTGCTCTACGGCAAGTATGCCGGCACCGAAATCGAACTCGAAGGCACCAAGTATCTCATCATGCGCCAGAGCGACATCCTCGCTATTCTGGGCTGATAAGCATCAGGCTAAACTCTTTTTAATTACTCATCAATCTATCTAAACATCAGTCATCATGGCTAAAGAAATAAAATTTGACATCAAGGCTCGTGAAGAGCTCAAGAAAGGCGTCGACGCTCTTGCCGATGCCGTCAAAGTGACCCTCGGCCCCAAAGGCCGCAACGTAATTATCGAGAAGAAATTCGGCGCTCCCCACATCACCAAGGACGGTGTATCCGTAGCCCGCGAAGTGGAGCTCGAAGATCCTTTCCAGAACATGGGCGCTCAGCTCGTGAAGGAAGTGGCCTCGAAGACCGGCGACGATGCCGGCGACGGTACCACCACCGCTACCGTGCTTGCCCAGTCTATTATTAATGTAGGTCTTAAGAATGTGGCTGCCGGTGCCAATCCTATGGACATCAAGCGCGGTATCGACCGTGCAGTGGCTGTAGTGGTGGAAGGCATCCGCAACATGAGCCAGGAAGTAGGCGACGATTTCAAGAAAATCGAAGACGTGGCCCGTATCTCGGCCAACAACGACGAGGCTATCGGAGCCCTCATCGCCGAGGCTATGCGTAAGGTCAAGAAAGAGGGCGTAATCACCGTAGATGAAGCCAAGGGTACCGAAACTACCGTTGACATCGTCGAGGGTATGCAGTTTGACCGCGGTTATATCTCTCCCTACTTCGTGACCAATACCGAGAAGATGGAGTGCGAGATGGAATCGCCCTACATCCTTATCTACGACAAGAAGATTTCTAACCTCAAGGATATGCTCCCCGTGCTCGAAGCTACCGCCCAGAGCGGACGTCCGCTCCTCATCATTGCTGAGGATGTGGATCAGGAAGCCCTCGCCACCCTCGTGGTCAACCGTCTCCGCGGCTCGCTCAAGGTGTGCGCTGTCAAGGCTCCCGGTTTCGGCGACCGCCGCAAGGAGATGCTTGAGGATATCGCAGTGCTTACCGGCGGTACCGTTATCTCCGAAGAAAAGGGCATGAAGCTCGATCAGGCCAACATCCAGATGCTTGGCCGCGCCGAGAAAATCGACGTCAACAAGGAGACCACCACTATCGTCAACGGTGCAGGTGACAAGGAAGCCATCGCTGCCCGCGTGGCTATGATCAAGGCTCAGATTGAGCAGACTAAGTCTGACTACGACCGCGAGAAGCTTCAGGAACGTCTGGCCAAGCTCGCCGGCGGTGTTGCCGTGCTCCACATCGGTGCACCCTCTGAAGTAGAGATGAAGGAAAAGAAAGACCGTGTCGATGATGCTCTCAGCGCTACCCGCGCCGCTATCGCCGAAGGTATCGTGCCCGGTGGCGGTGTAGCTTACATCCGTTGCACCAAGCTCCTTGAAGACCTCAAGGGTGCCAACGACGACGAGACCACCGGTATCCACATCGTGCTCCGCGCCATCGAGGAACCTCTCCGCCAGATCGTGGCCAACGCCGGTCAGGAAGGTGCCGTAGTAGTACAGCGCGTGAAAGACGGCGAAGGTGACTTCGGCTACAACGCCCGCACCGGCGAGTATGAAAACCTCCTCGCAGCCGGCGTAATCGACCCCGCCAAGGTTACCCGTGTAGCACTTGAAAACGCCGCTTCAATCGCCGGCATGTTCCTCACCACCGAGTGTGTCATCGCCGACAAGAAAGAAGA